>NZ_KN390061.1:0-7108 GCF_000213295.2 Capnocytophaga sp. oral taxon 329 str. F0087 | reverse complement strand
AAGCAGCAGGAGCTTGCTGAATAACAAAGGTAGGTTGTACTTCTTTTTGTGCAGGTTGCTGTACAGGTTCTTGTACGTTTTCTGTATTTTCCATAAAAACTAAATAAATATTAATTACTCCCTACTCTATTACAGGCTTTTCGGGCACTGCCTTTTATATTTTTAAAGAGTCGCAAAAATATAAATATTTTTTTAAACAACCAAAAAAATAACAATTATCGTTTCTTCAGCACTTCTATTAGCACCGCTATAATGATGAGCACCACTCCTACCAATAGATTTACCGTTAGCTCTTCCTGCCTAAATACCCAAATGCTGATAGCCACTGCCACTATGGGCTCTACCACTCCTACTATGGCAGTAGGGGTCGAACCAATCATCTGTATAGCGTAGATGAGCGTGATGAGCGATAGTAGCGTCGTTACTATCCCAAAACCTACCAATAAGGCTCCCATTTTTATTTCGGGTATGGGCAGGGTATTGCCAGTAATTGGTATTTTTATCAAGAAGTAAAGAGCCGAAAATAGGGTAGAGTAGAGCGATACTTTTATCCCCGAAGCCGATATTTTCGATTTGTTTACAATAATCATATACAGGGCGTACGATAGGGCTCCTAAAAGCGAAATAAACGCACCCATATAGTTGATAGTAAGGTTATTAATATCTTTAACGCTTAGCAAGAAAATACCTACTAACACTATCAGAAGCGCTATAATAGTAGGCAGAGTTAGCTTTTCTTTATAGAAGAAAGCCAATGCCAGAGCTACGATAAGCGGATACATAAAAAAGATGGTCGAAGCAATCGCAGGCGAAAGAAGATCGTAGGCTAAGAAAAGAAACTCAGCTGAGAGTGCGTACAACAGTCCTAATACAGCAAAGATAGCTATTTCCCGCGGCGCAATGCGCAAAGGCTCTCGTTTATAAAACAGATAGCCCACTATAAAAACAGCCGTGATGATAAACCGGTAAAAGAGAGCGGCATCTACTGAAAATCCCTCCTGCTTGATAGGTATCATAAAGAGCGGAATCATTCCGTAGGTCACAGCCGATATAAGCGCTGCCAAATAACCTTTTACTGTATCTCTCATATTTTTAAAAGAAAAGAGTTAGCACGTAGGGGTAGTAGATGATGCAGAGTACTATGGTAGCAGGTATTACGGCAAAAGCCACGCTTCCTGCCGCTATATCTTTGATAATTCCTATGGTTTTATGGTGTTCAGGGTGTACAAAGTCGCATATTTTCTCTATTGCAGTGTTCAAACCCTCTACCGAGAGCACTATTCCTATGCATAATAGCTGAATAATCCATTCATTAGTAGTGATTTGAAAATAAAACCCTAAAATCACCCAAGCCAAAGAGGTTAGTATGTGTACTATTACAGGAGGTTCGTTTTTCACTAAGTAGTATACGCCTTGAAATACATATTGTAGGCTTTTGAGTCGGTTTTTTATAAATTCCATCTTTTTATTGCTTTAGTCGCATTCCAATAACGCCAAATATAGCCTCACGGATAATGCTTTTATTCATTTTAGATTTTCCTCTAATTCGGTCTGTGAATATAATAGGTACTTCAGTTATCTTAAATTTCTTCAGATAGGCACGGTATTTCATCTCTATCTGAAACGCATACCCTACAAATCGTACGCTGCTAAGGTTAATGGCCTCTAGTACTTGCCGTTTATAGCATACGAAACCCGCAGTAGGGTCTTTTATCTTCATTCCAGTAATAATTCGTACATAGATAGAGGCACCGTAAGAGAGCAGTATGCGTGGCAGAGGCCAATTCACTACATTTACGCCTTTCACATACCGCGACCCGATAGCTACATCACTGCCGTTGCAGCAAGCCTCGTATAGGCGCAGTAGGTCATCAGGATTGTGCGAGAAGTCAGCATCCATTTCAAAAATATAGTCATAGCCGTGTGCCAATGCCCATTCAAAGCCGTGTATATAAGCCGTTCCTAAGCCTTTTTTCTCGGTGCGAACCTCCAAAAACAGTCGTGTAGGAAACTCCGTTTGTAGGGCTTTCACCTTAGCTGCCGTCCCGTCAGGCGAGTTGTCATCTACAATGAGGATATGAAACCTCTCATCGCGACTAAACACCGCTCTAATGATGGTTTCTATATTCTCTATTTCATTATATGTAGGAATTATTATTAACAAAATTCAATTTAAAGTTTTTACCACTCCGCACATACAAAAACTTTGCCAAAAGTTTAAATAGCGTTATTGTGCTACGACCTTTGGCAAAGTTTTCAGAATTCATAATTCATCATTCAAAATTCTTAATTACATATCACCCATTTCTTTGCTTAGCTCAGCATTCATAGCGCGATATACACCCGTTTCAAGTTTCTCACGTATAGCCGAGAAAGCATCTAAAGTGCGCAATATATCTTCTTTGCTGTGCGAAGCCGTAGGGATAATGCGAAGCAGTATCATTCCTTTTGGTATCACTGGGTACACTACTATCGATAAGAAAATACCATAGTGCTCGCGTAGGTCATTTACCATAGCCATCGCTTCTGGTATGCTACCGTGTAAGAATACAGGCGTTACACAAGTGTTAGTATTACCGATGTTGAAGCCGCGTTCTTTTAGTCCGTTTTGTAGCATATTCACGTTGTCCCATAGTTTTTGCTGTAGTTCAGGCATAGTTTCCATCATCTCCAAGCGTTTTAGGGCACCTTTTACGTAAATCATCGGTAGCGACTTAGCAAACATTTGCGAACGTAGGTTGTATTTTAGATAATCTACCACTTTAGCATTTCCTGCTACGAAAGCACCTATTCCAGCCATCGATTTAGCAAAAGTAGAGAAATAAACATCTATTTCGTCTTGTATGCCTTGGTGTACACCTGTACCTTCACCTCTAGGACCTAAAGTACCAAAACCGTGAGCGTCATCTACCAATAAGCGGAACGGATATTTCTTCTTAAGGGCTACTATTTCTTTTAGCTTGCCTTGCTCGCCTCGCATACCGAAAACACCTTCTGAAATAACCAAGATACCGCCGCCAGTAGTCTCTGCCAATTTAGCCGCGCGCTCAAGGTTCTTCTCAAAGCTCTCCATATCGTTGTGCTGATAGGTGTAGCGCTTGCCGAAGTGTAGGCGTACCCCGTCAATAATACAAGCGTGTGCATCTACGTCATACACTATCACATCGTTTTTAGTCACTAAAGCATCGATGATAGACACCATTCCTTGGTAACCGAAGTTTAGCAAATAAGCAGCTTCTTTGTGTACGAACTTAGCCAAGCGTTTTTCAAGTTCTTCGTGCATAGTCGTATGTCCGCTCATCATACGTGCCCCCATAGGGTAAGCAGCTCCGTATTCAGCAGCCGCTTCGGCATCTACTTTGCGCACTTCAGGGTGATTAGCAAGCCCTAAATAATCGTTGATACTCCAGTTGAGTATCTCCTTTCCTTGAAATTTCATATGAGGGCCTAATTCTCCTTCCAATTTAGGAAATACGTAATACCCTTCTGCGTGCTCTGACCAGCGTCCTATACTACCTTTATTTGCATAAATATGCTCAAATAAGTCTTTCATTCTTCTTTATTTATATGTTAAATATTAAACGTTTTCTTCATCCACTCATCGCTGTATATCTTGTTCATATAGCGCGAACCGTGGTCGGCAAAAAGCACTACTACTATACTGTTTTCGTCGAATCGTCCCATTTCGGCATATTGCCTTACAGCTTGCATCGCAGCCCCACTGGTGTATCCCATAAATAGTCCTTCAGTGCGTGCTAATTCTCTGGCAGTCAGAGCAGCATCTTTGTCGGTTACTTTTATAAACTCGTCTATTACATCAAAGTTAGTAGCCGTAGGGATAAGATTTTTGCCCATACCCTCTATTTTGTACGGATAAATCTCAGCAGGGTCAAACTCGCGAGTGTCGTGATATTTTTTAATAGCCGACCCGTAGGCATCAACCCCCAGTACTTGTACTTTAGGGTTTTGTTCTTTCAGATAACGAGCAATACCCGAAATAGTACCCCCTGTACCGCTACATACCACCACGTGGGTAATCTCGCCTTGTGTTTGCTCCCATATCTCACGTCCAGTAGATTGGTAGTGCGCTTCAGGGTTCAACGGATTAAAATACTGATTGATATAAATCGAATTAGGAGTCTCTTGGTGTATGCGCTTAGCCACTTCGTAGTAAGAACGAGGGTCATCAGGGGCTACATTTGCCGGACATAGATGTACTTCAGCACCTAAGGCTTGCAGCATTTCCACCTTATCGTGCGATGATTTATCACTAATCGCTATAATGCACTTATAGCCGCGTAGGGCACTAATCATCGCAAGGCTATAGCCTGTATTGCCTGAGCTGGTTTCTACTATAGTGCTACCTGGTTTCAGCAAACCTTTGCGTTCAGCGTCTTCTATTACATATTTAGCTACTCTATCTTTAGCCGAGTGACCTGCATTAAAGGCTTCCAACTTCCCGAAGAAACGCCCTTTCAGTCCTTTAGTTATCTCTTTTAGTTCCAGTAGCGGAGTGTTTCCAATCAAATCGAGCAAACTGTCATACACCCCTAATGAGTTATCTATTTTCATTACTTTTTTGTTTTAAGGTGATACTAAATTTAGTAAGAACCCATTCTAACTTTGAAGTCGCAAAGATACGAATAATTTACCAATTAGCAAAATTAGTAAATCAGTAAATCAGAAAAAAATTCTTTTATACCTTCCCTTTACAAACGATATACACACCCTTTAGGAAGAGCGAAGAATGACCGAACAATCACCGAAGTATAAACATCTAATTACCCTCCCAAATTCAGAAAAATATTCTACCCGCAGCCTATCCCTCCCAACCCCTCATAGCCTTCCTAATCTTCTCATTTCTTCCCAGCCCTCCCAGCCCTCGCAGCCTTCCCAATCTTCACAGCCTTCCCAGTCCCTCATAGCTCTCCCAGTCCTTCCAGCCCTCTCATTCCTTCCCAGCTCTCCCAGCCCTCACAGCCTTCTCAGCCCTCTCATTCCTTCCCAACTCTCCCAGCCCTCGCAGCCTTCCCAGTCCTTCCAGCCCTCACAGCCTTCTCAGCCTTCACAGCCTTCACAGCCTTCTCAGCCTTCACAGCCCTCCCAGCTTTCCCAATCTTCTCAGCCCTCCCATTTTATTGCCCAGCGGCTCCACCTAATTTGCTAATTAGCAAATTATTTGTATCTTTGCCTTTGTATAATATCCATAGGTTATGAATATCCCTGATTTTCAAAAACTAATGCATCCCTTTCTCGAAGCAATTAAGGACGGGCGCGTCTATTCCACCGAGCAAATCGTGGAGATGCTTCGTGTGCATTTTAGTCTTACTATGGATGATATGAAGGTGAAGGTACCTAATGGCAATCAATCTCTTTTTCGCAACCGCATCGATTGGGCTTCTAACCACCTACATCAGGCGGGTTTGGTAGCCAGTTTTCTCAAAGGCTACTACCAAATCACCGAAGCAGGCGAACAAGCGCTTACCCAAGAGCGTGCCAAAACGATGGATACCGCCTATCTCCGCAAATTCGACCAGTTTCAAGCGTGGGAAACTATGTTTGATGAGAGTAAGGCATTACCCGAAAATACTCGTACGGTAGAGGTTGAAATGCAAAATGAGACTCCCGAAATTATTATAGGCAAAGCCTCTCTGATGCTTTATCAATCCTTGAAGTTCGAATTGTTAAGTGTTATAAAGAGTCGTCCTATTTCTTTTTTCGAGTATTTTATAGTAGAGTTGCTCAAGAAAATAGGGTATAAAGGAGTAGATTCTTCTAATTTTGAAGTTATAGGGAAGCAAGAAAAAGAAGGAATAGAAGGGGTGATGTATCAAGATGAATTAGGGATTGAGAAGATATATATGCAAGCCAAGAAGTGGGAAATGCAAGTTACTTCTAAAGACATACGCAATTTTATAGGGGCGTTGAGCCTAAAAGGCACAAATAAAGGGGTCTTTATTACCACTTCTACTTTTTCTCCTGAAGCCAAAGCAGAAGCGGTACAAAACCCCTCTCATAAAATTGTCCTCGTTGATTACGACCGCCTAATGCACCTTGCTATTAAGCATAATGTAGCTATACAAACCAAGCGTACTGTCGAAATAAAAGGAATAGATGAAAATTTCTAACTACTGATTAACTTTTTTGTTTTCTCAATCCTCTTGCAATCATTATAGCTCCTCCTACAATCACTGCACCCCAAATAGCTAATAGCACATATCCTACAAGAGCTATTTTACTGCCTATACTTACTACTTCAGGCTTAAAAGCAAAACGTATCTGGTGGTTACCAGCAGGTACTGATAAGGCTCGTAGCGCATAATCTACCTGATAGATAGGTACTTCCTTGCCATCAATAGTAGCTTTCCAACCGTGTGGGTAGTACATTTCTGAGAAAACAGCCAATCCTGCATTAGAGTTTTTGCTTTCGTACTCCAAAACATCAGGCTTATAACTCTTAAGACTTATAGTAGCGGTACTATCTACTGTATATTGCTGTGGAAGGGGAGTTTTAAGGTCTTTAAGGGTAGCCAATGCTTCTTGTTGCGGATTAAAGTCTTCTAAGCGCTGCATCACTTCATTGTCGCTATTTTCAATGCTAAGTTTACTTACGAACCATGCATTGCCTAATGCCTTATCATTATGCATAGGTTGTTGTCCTCCCTGCTGATTTCTTAGGATAAGATATTTTACGTTTAGCATATTCAGCACATTCATATTTCCTTTAGCTATTTGGTAGTCAAAAAGCTCTTGCATACGCCTAGGCTTAGCTGCGTGATATCCTCCTATTGAATGATGGAAATAAGAGGTTCGTGCTCCATTGATACCTACTTCAGGTTCATATACCCTATAATAACTATTATCTTTTAGTATTTGCTGGTCAGCAGGAGTAATATCAAAAGGATTATTAACCATATAGCGGTCAGCAAAGCTATCTTTGTTCACATAGCGGCGTGCTATACCTCCTAAATCGAAGAAAATAAGAACTAATATAGCTACCTGCATACCCCATTGAGGTATTTTTTTGTATTGATATAGCACTAAAGCCAATGCAGTAAGCAGTACTAAGATAATACTTCTTAACACATCTGCACTATACATTGATTTT
>NZ_KN390060.1:6720-8656 GCF_000213295.2 Capnocytophaga sp. oral taxon 329 str. F0087 | reverse complement strand
AACTGAAACAAAACAGAAAATAAATGCACTCATACGCGAAATCGATGCGTGCATAGCACAACTTTCTAAATAAATGCAATGGACAAGGATTTGCTGAATATCAAACTAATGGTAGCCGATAGGCTCTATCCTCTCTCCATTGACCCCTCAGAAGAGGAAAGTTTTAGATTGGCGGCTAAAAAGATAAATGAAATGATTCAAACCTTCGAGCGGCATTACGACCTGCGCGACAAGCAAGACGCTATAGCTATGTGTGCAATAGTGCTAGCGCGCCAAGCCTCGCAAGAAAAGCTGGACGAAGATGACAAACAAGAGCAAATAACTAAAAAGCTACAGGATATTTATGCTGTGCTTAATAGTCTTGCTTAAAATAAAAGTTCTTTTACATAAGAAAAACTTACTGCCTATATTGATTAACCTTTCGGTAAACTCAACATTAACATTAAAAAAAAGGGTGAGTTGGAGTGGCTAAAGCGTGCCGCCATTGCGTTGCGGATACTTGCCCCACCCAGTATCCCTAAACCTGTTTCTCAGAGTTTTACGTGAAACAATCTAATCAATATAGGCTTTTTTTATATAATCAATTTTATATCATATACCAAAAGATGGACAGTACAAGTATTATAGTAATCATTGCCGTTTTTATCATTGCGCTATTCGTAGGATTTAGCATAGCAAAAGTTCTTGAGAAGAAGAACGCTTCAAAAATTATTCTCAATGCACAAAGCGAAGCCGACATTCTACTCAAAAATGCTAAAAACGAGGCAGAAAACATCAAAAAAGAAAAAATCTATCAAGCCAAAGAGAAATTCTTAGAACTTAAATCAGAACACGAAAAAACTATCGCTGCTAAAGACAAGAAAATGGCAGAGGCAGAGAAGCGTATTCGCGATAAGGAATCGCAAGTATCTAACGAGTTAGCCCAAAACAAACGTTTAAAAGACGAGTTAGAAACTAAAACACAAGAGGCTGAACACCGCCTGCAAACACTCGACAAAAAGCAGGAGGAAATAGACCGCCTACACAAAAGCCAAGTGCTACAGTTAGAAGTTATTTCAGGACTTTCTGCTGAAGAGGCCAAAAAGCAATTAACTGATTCGCTGCGTAGCGAAGCACAAGCCGATGCAATGGCTTATATACAAAACACTATTGAAGAAGCAAAACTAACTGCACACCAAGAGGCACGCAAAATTATCATCAATACCATACAACGTATCGGTACTGAAGAGGCAGTAGACAATTGTGTATCGGTATTTAACCTCGAGTCTGATGAAGTAAAAGGCCGTATCATTGGGCGCGAAGGGCGCAACATACGTGCCCTCGAAGCTGCTACTGGGGTAGAGATAATAGTAGACGACACCCCTGAAGCAATTATCCTCTCTTGCTTTGACTCTGTACGCCGCGAGATAGCACGCCTTTCATTACACAAACTCGTTACCGATGGCCGTATACACCCTGCTCGTATAGAAGAGGTAGTAGAAAAAACTACTAAACAAATAGAAGAAGAAATTGTTGAAATAGGGAAACGCACTGTGATAGACCTCGGTATACACGGACTACACCCTGAATTAGTGAAGTGTGTAGGGCGTATGAAATATCGTTCTTCATATGGGCAAAACTTATTACAGCACTCTCGCGAAGTAGCTAAACTATGTGGGGTTATGGCTGCAGAATTAGGTTTAAACCCTAAACTTGCCAAACGTGCCGGACTACTACACGACATCGGAAAAGTGCCACAAGTAGAAAGTGAAACTCCTCACGCACTACTCGGTATGGAATGGGCTGAGAAATACGGCGAAAAACCAGAAGTATGCAATGCCATAGGGGCACACCACGACGAAATAGAGATGACCTCTCTACTATCGCCTATCGTACAAGTATGCGATGCTATCAGTGGAGCACGCCCAGGAGCGCGCCGCCAAGTGCTTGACTCTTA
>NZ_KN390060.1:3254-6062 GCF_000213295.2 Capnocytophaga sp. oral taxon 329 str. F0087 | reverse complement strand
CTTAAAAGACCTCGAAGACGCAGCCTTCACTTTCCAAGGTGTGAAGAAAGCTTATGCTATACAAGCTGGTAGAGAGTTACGCGTAATAGTAGAAAGCGAAAAAGTAACTGATGATAAAGCGGCAGAACTATCATTTAACCTATCGCAAAAGATACAAACTGATATGACCTACCCAGGACAGGTGAAAGTAACCGTTATCCGCGAAACGAGGGCAGTAAATATCGCCAAGTAATACCCCTTTTATGATACTACAACAATATCTATATCAGATTATTGCTACGGTAATAGCTATCGTAGTATTTGTAGTATTGCGTTATTTGGTAAATTCTATTATTGGAAAATTCGGAAGAAAAGCAGACTTTGGTGAGAGCCGTACTCAATTGGTAAAAAAGTACATCGACTATTTTATCTATGCCTTGGCGGTGCTTACCTTAGTCTCTATATGGGGTATTAAACCAGAGCAAATATTTCTCTTCGTATCGTCTGTACTTACGGTGATAGGTGTGGCATTTTTTGCTCAATGGTCTATATTGAGCAATATCACTGCAGGAATTATAATATTTTTCTCTTCCCCTTTCAGAATAGGTAACACTATTAGATTCGTAGATAAAGAATTCCCTATAGAAGCTAAAATTATAGATATCAGATCTTTCTATACCCTACTAAAAACAGCTAAAGGCGAAGAGATAACCCTACCCAACAATCTCTTGCTGCAAAAAGGAATTATTATCATAACACAACAATCGTAACTACTCTCCTACCTACCTTTTTAAACAAAACTCTAAAACTATTTGATATGTCCTTAACCAAAATGATTAGAAAACCGTCCCTTATAGTAATAGCTATACTCATAGCCTCTTTACTATATGCTTTCTTACCTTACCCTGCAGAAACTAACAAAGGCCTAGCTCTTTTAGCTTTCGTAGCTATCTTGTGGCTTACTGAAGCTATACACATCACTATTACAGCACTTTCAATACCCGTAATAGCGATACTATTAGGCTTAGAAACTACTAAATCTGCTTTGCAAGCCTTTGCCAACCCTACTATCTTCTTGTTTTTTGGGGGCTTTGCCATTGCCACAGCACTAAGTGTGCAACAACTCGACAAATACATCGCTTATAAGGTGATAGCCTTAGCTCGAGGCAACTTTATGGTTGCAGTCTTTTTACTATTATTAGTTACCGCTCTCCTATCAATGGGTATTAGCAATACTGCTACTGCTGCTATGATTATCCCTTTGGCCATCGGGATGCTCAAAAATATAGACTACAAAAGTAATAAAGGTACTTATGCCTTTGTTATATTAGGTATAGCCTATAGTGCAAGTATAGGTGGTATGGGCACCTTGGTGGGTAGTCCACCGAATGCTATTGTGGCCTCACAACTTAAAATCAGTTTTTCTGAATGGTTGCAATATGGTATGCCTACCGTATTAGGCTTAATGCCCTTAATGTTGGGTACTATGTACCTCATATTCCGCCCTAAACTAAATATCAAAATAACACCAGAGGTAACAACTGATAAACTTAACAGCAAGCAGTATATCACTATTCTTATTTTTGCTGTCACGGCACTATGCTGGATATTTGGTGATACCCTAAATGTACAACTGTCTTCTTTATTAGGCATCAGCAAGATAGGTGATTTTGACGCTGTAATAGCTATGATAGCCGCTATAGCTGTATGTATAACCGGAGTGGCTGAATGGAAGCAAATACAAGAAAATACCGATTGGGGAGTGCTAATGCTCTTTGGTGGAGGGCTCTCTTTAAGCCTTATCCTAACCCAATCAGGGGCAAGTAAGGCATTAGTAGACTCTATTCAGTTTCTGATAGCAGGACAAAGCCATTTTGTGATTGGGCTTTTAGTAGCTACTTTTATTATCTTCCTTACCGAATTTACATCAAATACTGCTAGTGCTGCTCTGTTAGTGCCTATATTTATATCGGTAGCTGAAAGTTTAGGAGTGAATCCTTTAGGGCTTTCGCTCATCATAGGATTGGGTGCCTCTTGTGCCTTTATGCTGCCTGTGGCTACCCCTCCTAATGCTATTGCTTTTGGTACGGGAATGGTAAGCCAACGCGATATGATAAAAGCAGGATTTGTACTCAATATTCTTTCTATTATCTTTATCTCGATAATAGCTTATTTCTTCTGGGGAGGAATTAATTAACAAAAATACTAATATAAAAATAAAACGGCTGTACTCTATGGAGTACAGCCGTTTTGTTTGTATATTATAATTATCTACCAGCCTGGGTTTTGTTGCCAGTTGGCTCTGCCTCTTTCGTAAAGGATATCACTTGGAGGAAGTGGCCAAACCATCTTATAATTGGCTGCTGGAATATTCAGTTGATGATATTGGTCAGCGGGATCTGATACTATGGCATTCAGATTTTGAGGAGTACCACGTACTACCCCTAAATTCCAACGCTTGATGTCTGCCATACGGAAGCCCTCGAAAGCAAGTTCGCGGTTACGCTCATTTTGTATCTCTGCCCAAAGGTCGGTATAGGTGACTCTGCCAATGCCTCGCGCTGCACGCAACCTATCCAAATAGATTTTAGCATTGGTTTGATCGTTGTTTTTATAAGCGGCTTCGGCTGCTATTAAGTATATCTCGGCAATACGAAATACTTTAGGACGGTGCATATAAGTAGACGAAGTACCTGATGTTTGCTTTAGAAGAGGATTGTCAGGGTATTTATTTACCAAATACAAATCGGTGAAAGTAACACTACCATAATTAGCAAAAAGCTTTTTGATGTAAATAGACTTACGATAATCGCTGTTATTATACAAATC
>NZ_KN390060.1:0-2425 GCF_000213295.2 Capnocytophaga sp. oral taxon 329 str. F0087 | reverse complement strand
TGTTATTATACAAATCTACAAAATCTTGAGTGGGCACCACTCTTGGCAAATACCTTATTTCATACCTACGCAATCTATAATTCCACTCTTTTTGGTAGCCCAAATAAATGTCATTGGCTGAGGGTAACTCTGCTGTATTACCTACATCGTATTTAGCATAAAGCTGTACAATACTCTCTGCAGTATCATCATCTTTCCATACTTTTTCTAAATCACTACTGCTGGTTACTAAGCTATAACGACTGCCAATGATAGAAGTAGCTGCGGCATAAGCCTCTGCCCATTTGCCTCTGTAAAGCAATACTCGCGCTTTGAGTGCTGCCACTGCATCTTTAGTAAACTTCTCTGCCCCTAATGAGCCTGTTACATCGCTGAGACGGGTTTCTGCTTGCGCTATATCGGCTAAAATAAAATCATACGTCTGACCTACTGTACTTCTGTTAGGGAAGTTGTTGATAGTAGGCCCGCTTAACAAAGGCAGTCCGTATGCTGAAGCCTCGTCAGTAGGACAGTAATGTGTAATTAGATAAGTGTAATAATAAGCTCGTGCTAAATACAATTCGCCTAAATTGTGCTTTATTTGTGCCGAATCGGTGCGATAATTCTCTTGTGGAATAGCAATGGTAGGAATACCCTCTAAACCTATATTGATGTCTTGTACCGCCTTCCAATAACGCTGCCAAATAGCAGCTGTAGCTCCGTTATTGACTGTGAATAATGACCAGTTTTGGAAATTGGTAATCGTTTCGTTAGTACCATCTCTTTTGGTCATATTCAAGAAATCAGCTTGCAAATCGGTAGCATACATCGCACTTCCGTATACGTTTGTACGCAAGGTATTGTACATACCATTCACCCAAAACTGTGCATCTTGTACCGTTTTGAACGAGTTAGCTTGGCTCAAATCTTCATAAGGCTGTTGATCTAGGCTAAAGCAGCCTGCGAAAAACAAAGGAGCCACTACTAAAGTTATTATTTTATAAATCTTTTTCATTGTTTTGCATTTTTAAAAATTAACATCAACCCCTAAAGTAAACTGACGTGAAGGAGGATAGCCCCCTGATGATATTGGATTAGTGTATTCAGGGTCTGCCCCCTCATATTTGGTAAGCGTAAAGATATTGCGAGCCGTAGCATATAAGCGTACCCCTTCAAAGAATCGTATCTGCTTAATAACCTCTTTAGGAAGGCTGTAGCTAAGGGTAATATTCTTTAGACGCATAAACGATGCATCTTGTATCATACGCGCATCAGATGAATTTACAAATGTTGTAGTGTTTATCTTAGGGTGACGAGTGTTATCACCTGGGTTTTTCCAATAATCCAAAATCTTTCTGCTTAGGTTGTGATCGCCAAACTGGTCAGGATTTTCGGTATACTTCATATCGTAATTCCATTTGTATCTTTCTAACGAAAAAGAGAATGCCATATCGAGCGAGAATGTTTTATAGCTTACATTCCAACCAAAACCACCATTGATAGGTGCTTGCATTTTCTTGCCTGTAGTCTGTCCTAATTTACTAGAATCGTAAGTAGTTGACACCCTATTATCATCGGTTACTTGCTCCATACGGTCATCACCTGGTATATAGTACTCCATTTGTCCGGTATCAGGATTTACCCCTTTAGGGATAACCGCAGCCCACTCGAGCGCACGCCCTAACTTATACCCTATTTCAGAAGAAGGAATCACATTAGAGGTCTTGTTGCCAAAAAGGGCGGTTACTTCTTGTTTGTTATAGTTTACGTTGAAGTAAGGACGCACTGTTAGGTCTTGATTTTTACTTCTGTAAACTACTGACGAGAAAGTAAAGTCGACACCACGATTGCGCATACCCCCTGCATTGTCATAGAATTGAACTTGCCCAGTGGTACTATTGAGGTCGCGGCTAGAAATCATATCATAGGTTTCGCGGTCGTAGTACTCGATGTTGAAAGAAGTACCTCTATCTACCACCAAGTTTAGCCCTACAGTAGTTTTGCGTTGTTCTTCCCAACGCAAGTCAGGATTCCCTAATTTACCTACGGTATAAGCTGTTTTGCTTTGGTAGAAATTGTCAGGCTTTACAGTGGTGATGTGGTTATAGCCCCCTAAAGCGTTTCCTGAAAGCCCTGTACTGAAGCGCAAATTAAGGTCTGAAAGCCATTTCACCTCTTTTAAGAAGTTCTCTTGTTTTAGCTTCCACATCGCACCTATCGCCCAGAAATTACCATAGTGATTGTTCTTACCAAAGGCTGACGAACCATCGCGGCGCATTGATAAATCTACGAAATAACGGGTATTGTAAGAGTACTCTAATCTTCCGAAGTAAGAGTTGAAAGTACTTACTGACTTTTGGTCTTCTATTCTTTTATTTTTACTACCGTGACGGAGCATTGTAAGTCCTTCGGCAGGCTGCCCATAAGTAGCCGCATCTAATTGTTT
>NZ_KN390059.1:3595-8335 GCF_000213295.2 Capnocytophaga sp. oral taxon 329 str. F0087 | reverse complement strand
AAAATCTCGAGTTATCTGAAACGTTTTTATCTCTTCTGTTTTATCATCGGTAACGATAAGTTTGTAAGTCGGGAGTTCTACCAAATGGTCGTCTATTTTTAACTGTACGCTTCCTATTTGTTCCTCTGAGATGAGAATACTAATGGTATGTTTTTGAAAGTGAGTATCTGTGCGAACCACTACCTTATCGGCTTCTCTATCATTCCATTTCTCTGATAGGTAGCGGTCTTCATATCGCAGTGTTAGTTTTACTTCAGGCAGTGGCATAGTGTTGTTATTGTTTTTTTGTGTTTATTCCTGTCAGTTCAGCTGTTTATACCCTCTTAGGCATTGTATCAAGTTAGTAATTTCATTGTCTTGTTTAGGACTTACCAGAAACTCATAGTTCTTATGATAAGTATAAATAGTGATTTTCGTTATTTCTTTAAAAACTATCTCATCTATCTCTTTACTGCTCATTTTATGAGCAAAGTTCCCTTCACAGTTGATAGGGAATTGATTTTTCAGTGTAATGTGCTCACCAGTAGAGAAAAAAATATCAAAGTTCTTTTCTTTCTTTAAGCAAACAGACTCTTCTAACAACTTGACATATAAGAATAGTCGCTCTCCTCTACGCCCAAATTGGAATACTCCATAAGAGAGTGTGTCCTTATTAGTTCGTAAATACAAAGGTTGAGCACTTGCAAAACGCCTCCCTTTGAGTTTTTTATGCCCTTGTACTATTTTACAATTAGTAGTAATAGCCTCTTTGGGATTTTTTGAGATGATTTGCAAGCTGTCTTGTTTTTTCTCTTCCTGTGCAAGAACAGTAGCAGAAAAAGATAACAAACATATAAGTAAATATTTTTTTAAAAACATATTCAACCTGTCTATTGTGCCATTGTGTTTTTATTGTTGTTGGTATAGTTGCTTACAAACTTCCAAATCTACTTTCATCTTGTCATATTCCTCTTTTAGGGTTTGGTTGATAGTACTAAGGCTGTCCAAGGTTTTCTGATTGATGGTAAGTTGCTTTATCTGCTTTTTAGCATCAATGAGTTCCTTGTATACAAGGATAGTGTTGTTGTACATATTTTTATTCCTAAGAGAGTCTTTAGGAATTTGCTTATACATATCAGCAAGAATAGAAAGGGCTAATTTCTCATTGAAAAAGTCATTTTTATAGCCACCTTGTATTCCAATAGAATCGACAGCTACTTTTACTTTTTCAAGTTGAAAAGAAAATTTGTCCTGAAATTTTATCTCTTGTTGTATGCGTGCATTTTCCCTTTTTAATAGTTCATTTTCTCTAAAGGGAAAATAGGTATTGAACAACATAGCAAGCATCAAAAGAGATACAGAAAGGGCAAAAAATAGTATAAAGTATATTAAAGCTTTTCTACGTTCTTTATGATTTAATACTTCCATAAGAGTTATGTTTTTGTTATTTTTAAATCAAATTCATTAATCGGCTAAGAATGTTTTGCTTCTTTGAGGTTGCAAAGAACTTTTCTCATTAGTAATCTCAGAGACAAAGATACTGCCATCACGTTTTTTACCTATGTAGTCTAAGCGGTTCAAAATAGCGAATAAATCTTCCAAGGTTTTCATAAATCGTTCTACCCTTACTACAGAAACCTCTATTTGATTGTGATTGTATTCTGCATTGATTGCTTCTGAGAACACCATTTCAAATTCTCCTTGGCTCACATTACACCAATCAGAGAAGTAATTGAGTAACTCTTCCTTACCAATCCCCGAACGAGCATCAATAAAGTTCTTGAGTACTCTTGCAAAACCTACTACAGAGACTAACATTTCTGATGGAGTGCTGTAAAGGGTGAGCCAGCGAAAACGATTGATTTCTGTAGCTAAGTAATAGAGCATCCTATCGGTCATCTGTTCTATGATGGTTGCCAAAGGATTTGTTTGGTTTTTGGTATGTATCTTTTGAGCTATCTGTACGGCATAAATTTCCATTTGTCCATAGAAGCGATCTATCTCGCTATACAATTCTTGTAACCTTTTATAAGAAGCTACCAAAACGCAAGGGGGTATATACGACTCATCAAGGTGAGAACTTGTACCACTTACCCATATTTTTCCCACAATAAGGTAGTGCCCACCTACACCCATTTCTTTTCTAAGCTCTTCTTCTTTTACCAAAGATAGGTAATATTCAGGCTCTGTATAAGGATCTCGTGGTGGATTTTCCTCTGGGTCGGGTTCTCCACAAGGAATGCGTTTGAATGGATTTACTGAAATACAAGCAAGTAGAGCTACTTCTTCATCTTTTATTTCTTTTACGATTTCGGGATAAGAAAGGGATAGTGAGTGCTGTTCGGTGTTAGAGCTAATTTCTATCCGAGAGCCATTAGGGGTTATAGCGTGGCATTCTTCTATGCGAACCCTTAAGTATTTATGAGCATCTACTGACAGGTTTATTCTCACAGGGTCATTAGTAGGTAAGAGTCCATAAGTGAGCATTGAGGTATGTACTCCAATAGCATCGCGTACCGAATCGATAACAAAATTCTGAATATCAATAAAATATCTCTTATTGATTTTCATTCCATCAATAAAGTTTACTGGGAGGTGGGTAAGTTTTTCTATCATTGTTATTCTTTAGTTTTTGTTATTTATTGTGTTATTAATTTTGATAATAGGCGAATTAGTATGCTTGCACTCGTTCGTTATCTTTTTCTTTATTGTATTCAAAATCTGCTTCTTGGTCTTCACTATTTTCTTTTTGATTAGAAACAAGGGTTCGCATACAGACAATTACACTGTTTTCTTCTATTCCATTCATATACAGTGTGAATTTAGGGTCTATATATTTTGCGGATTCGTACCATTGGGCTTGTTTGAAAAACACCCAATTGTAAAAGCCTTCTTCATTCTGTATCTCAATAGGGGCTTCTACAAAACGTTCGTTATAGTCTTCTACAAAGTTGTAGAACAGTCGCCCGAAATCTATTCGGGTAGGTCCTTTAGCTCGGTACAAAGTGTAGTCTTTATCATTCTCTTCTTTCTTTATCATTAGGGTAAAGACTACCAAATCGCGCATTTCTTCATCACTTACTCCAGCCAATTCTTTATAGTTCTCTGGAAACTGCCAAGTTGTATAGATTTTAGGTGGTATCTTCTGAGAGTAATTGAAGGTGATATTGACCAAAGTAGGAATAAAAAATACTATGAAATTGCCCATCATCAAAGGGGTGTAATACATTCCGTTTAAGAAAGTATAAATCAATAGAAATGGTACCGAACCATATATTGATGTGAGTAGAGCAAAGAATATCTCTTTGGTGATATCATCTTCGAGTTTAAACTTATTAAAGAAAACACGATAAAAATAACAGTGAAGAGTACCAAGTACTAAGGTACATATTTGATAGAAAATAAACTCATTCAAAGTCTTTCCTACAAAAAGCCTATTATACCCCAAAAAAGCTATAACTGAATACACTAAAACCGTTAAAAACAGATAGATATACACATTGGTTTTGTACTTTTTGAATTCAGGTGTTTTCTTTGAGAAAATTATAGTGACAGCTATGCACAATGTCACTATAAACAATAATATTATCAACAATCGCGGGTCAAACAAGTTGATGAAATAATTTTTTATCTCTTTCATATCCAAGTATTATAGCCTAAAATAGGATCATTATTTTCTTTTAATTCAAATTGACTTTCCTCTTCTGAAAGCAATACACTTAACTGTATTTCTACCTCTAATGGGAAGAAGTGCTCACAGAACAGAGTTACAAACTTTTCTTTGTTGCCCCCAAGTATATAATCAGTAAAAGCAGAATGCTTTAAAGGACCTATCTCAAGGGTCAGGTGTTTGGTATAATCTTCATAGGCTGTACCTGTGATCATATCTACTCCTAAATAGATATCTTCTCCCAAGCAAAAACCTTGTGATTCATCAGAATAAGTAGCAAACTCTCTTTCTTTAATACGTACATTCTCTTCTAAAAGTTCTGAGAGGATATGTACGGTAAGTGGAATATTGCCTACTATCTTATAGCTATAGGGCAGTAACCTAATGAACTTAGAGACTAAGAATGTTGGAAAATCTTTTGATACATCCCAAAGTTCATAGAACAATGAGGAAATCTCATTGGCATTGAGTTCTTTAAAGTTGGTTTGTTCAAAGGCTTCAATCTCTACTCCTAACTTAAAAATTTCATTCTCAAAAGGGCTAAAAAAGGTACGAGCAGCTTTTTCCTGTCGTTTTCTCTCTTTGTACTCTTTGAGCATTGTTTCAACCCCTTTGCCTTGTATTTCACTCTTGGTATGGTGGGCAACGCCTTCGGGGAGCATATCGTACAAGCTATCACGAGAGAGATTCACCTCTATCAATTGAGTAGCATCGTAATTGTAATCCGTAATTCTTGCGCTTAGCACATCAGTGCGATAACCACGTACAAACTGCCCTTGGTGTTTTACTATATACTCGTTGTCAGAGATGATTCCTTTGTCTAACAAATGGTTTAATAGCACTTCTGCCCTTATATCATAAGGTAAGTGATTTATCTCATTTATAACTCCTGTTAGGTGTTCCATTTTGATAGTTCTTCAACGTGGCAAATATACAAAAAAATTACAAAAGTACAATTTTTTATTCTATTTCGTGTTGTTCGTTATGTCCTTTATGGGTAATAGATATTTTACCTCCCACAGCACATTGGCAGGTACTTTTTTCGGTGAGGATTTTTAAATCGTTGATAGTATCTTTCTCAGCTGTTTGCT
>NZ_KN390059.1:0-2873 GCF_000213295.2 Capnocytophaga sp. oral taxon 329 str. F0087 | reverse complement strand
CCCATTTTATAGGAGCAGGCATACAAGGCAAGTAACCACTTGTGCTAGGCTTTAGCTTGCACTGACCAAAAGGCATTATATTCACATTGGCTTGTTTGTCGCCCTCAGTAGCAATAGACTTGTCCTCAATAGTTACAAAATCCTGACTTGTTACAGTAAGTTTGCTTTTGGTAGTGCCTTGATTGCAACTGAGTTCTGCGGTATTGGTGATGATATCCATAGTGTGATGTTTTTTAAGGTTTGTTACCCAAACAACTTATCCCAAAAGCTCTTATGGTTTTTGTTAGCTTGGTATTTTTCCCATTGTTCTTGCTCAAAAGCTTTCCACTCTTCTTCAGTATAGGTTTTGCCTTGAAAAGTAGTGTTTTTTGATGAAGTACTTTTCTTCTTCTCTTTTTTCCTTTTAAAATTAGGAGCTAAAAGCACTTCACCTGTAAAACCATCTATCTTATAGACTTTATATTCATCTTCAAAAGATGTAGGTATAACTATTTGATAGCATTGATGTCCATCAAAATAACCTCTAATAATACTTATATTATTAGTTTTATCACACAAGTCTATCTGATAGTCTTGTTTCATTTTCTTTATTAAATCATCTAAAGAAAATGTAAAACCTTCATTCATATCTTTCTTTTTTATTAGTTCTCCATTGGTATCGAAATACTCCCAAGAACCAATAGCCATTGAGCAGAACAGAAAACCTTTCATCAACTGTACTTTTTTAATAGGGTCGTATGTGTAGAAATACTCATAAGGGTCTTGTGTATTAGAAAACCTTAAAAGAATTTCTTTTCCTCCTTTTTCTATTTCAACTCTTTCTATACCTTTCTTTAAGTATGAACTATTTACAGTAGCAACAAAAGAAAGGTCTGCTTTCCAATCTTTAAAATAATCTTCGTTAAAATACTTCATATCTCTTATTAAATTATTACTTTCTTGACTTTTACAAATGTAAGTGCCTATTATCAACAGACAAAACAGAATTATTCTCAACATTTTTGCGATAATTTTAATTTAACAATAAGCCATTGCCAATGCCACAAACTTTTTGTTTTACCTTGTACATAGCTCATAAGGTTAGTGGTAGTACTTTTTTTGAATATATACTTTCTATTAGCTTCTTTTATAGGGGTGTCTTCCCTATGTGTGTGATACAAACCTAAGCAGTGAAAAAATTCATGAGCCATTGTGCTTTTATATCTATTAGACTTAAATAATATAGCATTATCTCCTCCAATTTCCTCACCTTCTCCAGGTCTTTCATCATAAGTTTCAACCTCCATTAGAAAAATAAATTGATAACCTTTCTCATATATCTTATTTTTTAATAAACCATCTTCATTCTTGTCGTTTAAAAATGCTTTTTTTACTTCAGAAAAAAAGTTAGGTGCATTTTGCCAAATAGCTTTATCAATATATTCATCTTTATGTTTTTCAGGATTCTTTTCTTTCTGTTCTTTGTAATTGTATGTAAATTCTCCATAAACATATTCTTTATCTTTTTCTATGACTTTAAACCTTTTGTCTGAAGACAAATCTAAAATATTTAAAGCCTCGCTTATCAAAGGAACAATTAGTGATTGATAACTAAAACTATAAAGGGAAGCTATTTCTCCGTCTTTGATTTTTCCTGTATTTTGCACATCTGTTTTTACCTTTACTAATACAATTTTTTGTTCTTGTCTTGCTGTATGGTCATTTTTTAAGACAATAAGTTTCCCAGCTAATACTTTGCTTTCCTCTCCTTTCCCATCTTTTGGGTAAGCATAAACTTTTATTTCCTTATCACTGTCTAAATCTTTTAAGCAAATAATTTTTACAGTGCCACTCTTTTCTAAATTTTGTTTAGTTTTATACGGTAAAATAGTTTTGTCTATCTCAAAGTATTCTTTTTCATAAACAAATTTTAACTCTTTTATTTCTTCTGAGATGCTTATTAAAAGCTGTAATTCAACCTCATATTTAGGAAATACTCTTGGAGGATTAGGTGAAGCTGCTAATATATCTATAAATTCTTTTGAAAACATAGTAAGATAAGGTACATAGTATTTAAAACCAGGTAAATCAGGATTACCTTTTATGAGAATTGATTTGTATTCCTCAGAGAAAGATTTATAAGCCTCTTGAGGACTTAAATCTTGTCTTGTTCCATTAGTGAAATTTTTATTATAACCTCCTTCTAAAACACCAAGATAGTCCTCTTCATTAGGGAGTGATAAAGATGAATCTTCTATTCTAAACCAATCAAACCCAAATTCACCACACCAAGAGTCTAAAGGTCTGAAATGTACTACAGCTAATCCTATTTCTTCAGCTGGAGTAGATGGTACCTCTTCTGCTTTTTGAGTATATTTATTGCCTTGTTTCCCTTTGAGTTCTGCGGTTCCTAAACTGTTTACAACTGCCACATTATCAGAATGTACAATAGATTTTTCTGTACCGAGAAGTTTAGCTTCTTTGGCTTCAATATCTATGGCATTTGTGGTGTTTATCAAAGCGCTATTGCTGAAAAGATGCATAAAGCCATTGATTTGTTGTTTGAACCAAGAGCTAAATACATATATTTTGTTAAGGGCATTGAGGATGTAATCGTTGGTAGTTATTTCAGTTCTTTCGGTAGCATTCATTATAATACGTTGGGCATTGAACTCTAAAGTAGCTCCATTGAAGCTGATCTTTTGTTTGCCGTCCATATAAATACTATTGCCACTGGGGTCTTCTAAAAAGAGGCTACCATTACTATCATTGATTTTTATCTTTACTCCGCTGCGGGTTTGTATGGCTTTGATATCATTGTTTTTGTTATGGAAAGGGCTGTATTCCTTGCCATTGTAATTAGATCCTAATACATAAGGACGTTCTGCATTTTG
>NZ_KN390058.1:0-7964 GCF_000213295.2 Capnocytophaga sp. oral taxon 329 str. F0087 | reverse complement strand
TAATAATTAGTTCGGTTTGCATAATACATTTAGGTTTTTTTGAGTGGTTATCAAAAAGATGCCACAAAGGTAGCATTTATATTTGATAAATGCAAGTCTTTTTAAGATATAAAATAAAAAAAGTCCGATAATTATTTATCGGACTTTTCCATTAACCAACCAAAACTTTAAATTATGAAAACTATTATTTGAAGTTTTACAATGAGCTACCACCCTCATTGCGTTGGCAAAGGTACGGCGTTTTTTTGAAATACCAAAATAAAATCAGACTTTAACAAAAAATTAACGCATATCACTTTTTTAGGTAGCTCATTATCAATATTTTAACCATTTGCTAAAGAACTGATTACTTTATCAGCTCCTTTCAGAATTTCCGGACTTCCTACTCCTATAGCAGTCATTCCAGCAGCTTTAGCAGCCTGTATACCCGCAGGAGCATCTTCTAATACACAGCAGCGGTCGGCACTGAGGTGTAGGGCTTCGGCTGCTTTCAAGAAAACTTCTGGGTCAGGTTTGGCTTTGCTAACCATTGTGCCATCAACTATAGCATCAAAATAAGGCAGTATACCGGTGCGTTCTAATACTAAGTGTGCATTTCTACTAGCAGAGCCAAGAGCTATCTTTTTGCCTTTGCTTTTCAGTTGCTGAAGCAGTGGCAATACCCCTGGCAATAGTTCCTTATGGTCTATATGACTTATTTTTTGCAGATAACTTTCATTCTTTCTAAGAGCGGTCTGCGCAAAAACTTCCTCGCTTAGGCTCTTGCCTGCCCACGATAATATTTTGTGCAGCGATACCTCTCTTCCTATGCCTTTTAGCTGCTCATTATGCTCGGGAGTAAGCTCAAAACCAAACTCTTTAGTGATTTCTTTCCAAGCTAAATAATGATATTTAGCCGTATCTACTAATACCCCATCAAGGTCGAAAATATACCCATCAGCATCAGGTAGGGAGCATACAGGCTGCGGATTGTCAGAAGCAAACCATTCAGCATACGAACTTTCGGTTTCGCATAGGCGTATAGAGTAAAGTTGCACATTGGGGGGCAACTGCTGCTGAATGCGCTGAGCAAAGTCGATTACCAGATTTTCGCTTGTAGGCTGATAGGGTACACTGATGATATTGTGTCCTTTGGCGCGTAGGCTTTCTGCTAGCTCTTGATGAGGTGAGTTAGAGTTGAATACCATAGCGTGGTCAAAAGGGGTGATAATCTGTTCTTGTACGATGCGTTTTAGGTCGCCAAAATCGATAACCATACCGTTTTTAACGTTGTGTGGGTCATTGATGGGCGTACCAATAACGGTTACTAAAAGTTTATAGCTATGTCCGTGCAGGTTTTTGCACTTGCCGTCATAACCATAGAGGGCGTGACCTGCCTCAAAATCAAATTTCTTTGTAATACGAATCATTTTCTAATCGTTAATTCAAAAATTCATAATTTATAATTCAAAATGCATCAGCTTTGTTTCTTTGCCATCGAATACAGCGTAGGTGTAGTAGTGTATCCAGTCGCCGGTATTTATATAGGTAGCTTTGCCGCCCAAATCGATAGTCATTGGTAGGTGCCGATGCCCAAAAAGGAAGTAATCATAATGGGTAGTCTCTAATTTGCGCTTGCAGTACTGCACTAACCACTCTTTGTCTTCACCTAAGAAATGCACGTCTTCATCGCCCGAAATCATCTTGTTTTTCACCGATAAATATTGCGCTAAACGCACGCCTATATCAGGGTGCAACCAACGGAAAAGCCACTTGCAAAAAGGATTGGTAAATACTTTCTTCATTCGCTTGTAGCCCTTATCGCCAGGCCCTAAACCATCGCCGTGCCCTATAAGGAAGCGTTTGCCGCAGCTCTCTACCTCTTGCGGACGGTGAAAGACAGGTATATTGAGTTCTTTTTCAAAATAATCATCCATCCACAGGTCGTGGTTGCCTACGAAAAAGTAAATAGCGATGCCGCTATCGCGCAGTTCGGCCAGCTTGCCTAAGGTGCGTACGAAGCCTTTAGGCACTACTGTGCGGTACTCAAACCAGAAGTCGAATAAGTCGCCTAAGAGGAAGATAGCCCCTGCATCGGCTTTTATAGTGTCGAGCCAGCGCACGAATTTCGCTTCGCGTTCCTTGCTCGCCTCAGGGGTAGGAGCGCCCAAGTGATTGTCTGAGGCAAAGTATATTTTCTTATTTTCAGTTAGTGATACGTGCAACATCTTATTTATTTCGTTTATCTTCACCCCAAAGTAGCTTGGTGCGAAGGGTTTTGATAAAGCTATCGCCCTCTAAACGAATCATCTTCACTACGAAAGGGGCTTTCCTAACTATGATACTCTGTTTGTTGGGTATCGATTTGATATGCGAGTCAAGCGACATCAGGAACTTCTTTTCGCGCCCTGAAATGCTCAGCTTAACCTCTGCGTCTTCCGGAATAATAACAGGGCGGGCGCTCAGATTATGAGGAGCGATAGGGGTAAGCACAAAGTTCTTAGCGGTGGGTAATATTACCGGCCCTGCACAGCTTAACGAGTAGCCCGTAGAGCCTGTAGGGGTAGCGATGATAAGTCCGTCAGCCCAATAAGAGCACAGGTAGTCGCCATTTAGTTCCGTATCGACAGTTATCATCGAGGCGGTATTTTTGCGAGTAACGGTTATCTCGTTGAGGGCGAAGTTTACCGTATCTACCGGCTCGCCTGTATCGGCAAACACAGCCTCTATAACCGAGCGTTCTACCACCTGATAATCGCCTTTGCGCAGTTGTTCTAATACATTGGGCAAGTCGTCTTTATGGGCGGTTGCCAAGAAGCCCAATCGCCCAGCATTGATGCCCAAAATAGGTATCTGCAAACTGCGTACATAGGTAATGCCTTTTAGCAGTGTGCCATCGCCCCCTATAGTCAGCATCACGTCGTAAGAGGTGTTTAGGTCTTCGAATGAAGCAAAAGATTTAGCGCTGTTAAATTTATCAGACCTCAGCTGCAATTCCGATAGTATTTCCTGCTCTATATACACTTGGTCATCAGGGGTAAAGAGCGAGAAAAGCTGCTGTAAGATGCTTTCGTTTTCAGCAGTATATTGGCGTATATAAATAGCGATTTTCATCTTTTCAAATTTCTTCTTTTTTATAAAGATGTTTTTTTAGTTCTTCAGTAGAGGTAAAGAAATGCCCATAGCCTTTGGCAGTAAGTCCTTTTTTTAGTTTTTCATCACCAGACCAAATCTTGTGCCCAGTATGCAAATGAAGAGCTATGAAAAAGGTATCATCTTCGTCTATATCATCTACTAATGCGTGTGCTTTTAGTAAAGTAGGGGTAGGTATTTCGCTTACATAACTTAGCTTTATACGTGTTTTGTAGTATTTTAATTCCTCTTTCAGTTGTTTTTCTGTTAGGTCTGAACATTCTACCACTTTTTGCCAATGTTCTTTTAACTCCTCAAAAATATAATCAGGAGCTGTAAACTGTAAATGGCTTTTTTGTTTGAATATAGAAGCCATTATCCCCTTAGGAGTTATCAAGGCACTTATCAGAATATTACTATCAGTTATGAGTATCATTTTTTTCTCTAAATAACATATCGAATAAGTATCTTCTTGTCATTCCTGCATTCATAGATTTAGCAATCTCATCAATCGCTTTTTTCTTCTGATAATAAGAGAGTTTCTTTTTAGGCTTTTCTTTCTGAACAGTGGTTGGGGTATTTGTATTTGTAGCTGTTGCTTGCATAATATTTTAATATTTTGTCTTCTATAAGGCAAAGGTACAAAATAATTAGCAAATGAGAAAATTAGTGAAGAACGTTTTGTCTTTGTACTGCACAAAAATAATAAAAATTGCGTGATTTTCCACAAATCACGCAATTTTTATTATGTTGCTATTCTCTTATTAAAGCGAATTTTCTTTAGTAAACTTCACGATTTCAGAGATGCGTCCGAAAGCTACCCCTACTACTGTATCAGCAGCGCCGTAGTATACCGCTACTTTGTCCTCTTCAATAGAATGTAGGGCAGCGCAAGGGAATACTACATTAGGTACATCGCCGGTAGTTTCGTAGAGGGTGGCAGGCGCCAAAAGGTAAGGCTGTGTACGAGCGATTACCTTGCTTGGGTCGTTTAGGTCTAATAGGGCAGCCCCCATAGAGTAACGGAAGCCGTTGCAAGTATTTATCACCCCGTGATAGAATAACAACCAACCGTCTTTAGTTTTGATAGGTACGGCACCAGCTCCTATCTTAGTACATTGCCAAGCGCTATCAACAAAAGGCGTTACTTTCATCACACAGCGGTGCTCGCCCCAGTACTTCATATCCGGACTGTAGCTGATGAAAATATCACCAAAAGGAGTATGTCCGTTATCACTTGGGCGACTTAACATCGCGTATTTACCATTGATTTTCTCAGGGAAAAGCACTCCATTACGGTTGAATGGCAAAAAGGCATTCTCGCATTGGAAGAACTCTTTAAAGTCGAAAGTGTAAGCGATACCGATAGTAGGGCCACAATAGCCGTTGCACCAAGTCACCCAATAACGGTCTTCGATGAAAGTTACGCGAGGGTCGTATTTGTACTCAGAGTGTAAGAAATCAGTATTACCCCCTTTCATTACGATAGGTTCGTGGTTGATTTCCCAGTGGATAGCATCTTTACTAAAACCAGCAAAAATATTCATTTGCACGGCTTTGTTATCGCAGCGGAATACCCCTGCAAAACCATCGCCAAAAGGCACTACAGCCGAGTTGAAAATACTGTTAGAGGTAGGAATATCATATCTACCGATAATAGGGTTTTCAGAGTAACGCCACATCACATCGGTACAACCTGCAGGGCGTTCTTGCCAAGGAATTTTATGACTCATTATATTTTTATTATTTTAATTTTTTTAGGTTAATTATTTACCCTGTGCTTCTATCACAGCCAGAGTAGCTAAGTTTACCATCTCATCTACGGTCGACCCGATAGTGGTGATGTGTATAGGCTTAGTAAGACCCATAATCAGAGGGCCTATGGTGTCTAAGTGCTGCGTTTCTTTTAGTAGCTTATAGCTGATGTTAGCCGCCTCTAAGTTAGGAAATATCAGCGCATTAGCCCCCTTGCCATTGTTCAGTTTAGAGAACGGATAGGTTTTGGCTATCTTGTCAGGGTTAAGGGCAAAATCTGCTTGTATCTCGCCATCTACCACTAAGTCAGGATAATGCTTGTGTAGGTAAGCCACAGCCTCGCGCACCTTTAGCGTACTTTCAGAGGTAGCTGAACCAAAGTTAGAATACGATAGCATCGCTACTGAAGGTTCTAAGCCAAAGAATTTCACCGCTTTAGCCGTTAGCAGCGCTATATTAGCAAGGTCAGCCGCCGATGGGTCTATGTTGATAGTAGCATCCGATAAGAAAATAGGACCTTGTTTGCTGAGCATTATACTTGCAGCAGCTATGCGTGTTACACCTTCTTCTTTTTTGATGATTTCCAGCACCGGACGTATAGCGTTAGGATAAGCGTGCGAGTAACCGGTAATCATAGCATCTGCCTGACCGGTTTCTACAAGCATAGTACCGAAATAGTTGCGCTCGCGCATTAGTCGGTCGGCTGCCTCGTAGGTTACCCCACGGCGTTCGCGTTGTTTCCAGTATAGCTCGATGAAGCGTTCGCGGCGGGCGCGTTCAGCATCGCTCTTAGGGTCTATTACATCTACACGGGCAGTAAAACCTATTTCGTGTTTTAAGGCTTTGATAACATCTTTGTTACCCAAAAGCACTGGTATACCGATACCGTCTTCGTAAATGCGTTGTGCCGCTTTTAGCACTTCTTTCTGATCGCCTTCTGCAAATACTACTCGCTTAGGAGCGCGTTTAGCGCGGTCTTGCAATAGGCGTATTTCTTTGCTACCCACCCCTATTCTGTCCATTAGTTCGCCTTTGTAGGCTTCCCAATCGGTGATAGGGTGTTGGGCTACTCCTGTAGCGATAGCCGCTTTAGCGATAGCCGGTGGTACTTCGTATATAAGTCGAGGGTCAAAAGGTTTAGGTATGATGTAGTTTTTGCCAAAGGTTAAGTTCTCACCTCCGTATACCAAACTCACTTGCTGAGGGACAGGTTTTTTAGCCAATTCGGCTATAGCGTGTACCGCAGCCAACTTCATTTCCTCGTTAATCTTAGTAGCGCGTACATCTAACGCCCCGCGGAAGATATAAGGGAACCCAAGCACATTGTTCACTTGGTTAGGATAATCTGAGCGACCGGTAGCCATTATAATATCCTGACGAGTTTTCACTGCTAAGTCGTAGTCAATCTCAGGGGTAGGGTTCGCCATCGCAAATACGATAGCGTCTTTGTTCATCGAAAGTAGCATTTCAGGGGTAAGTACATTACCTTTAGAAAGTCCGATAAATACATCAGAGCCTTTCACAGCTTCTTCCAGCGTGCGTAGGTCGCGGTCGGTAGCAAATTCAGCTTTCTGTTCTGTTAGGTTAGGCGCATCTTTGCGGATAACCCCTTTGCTATCGCACATTACTATGTTCTTAGGGTCAGCACCGAGGGCTACGTATAAGCGAGTGCAAGAGATAGCAGCCGCACCAGCTCCGTTTACCACTATCTGTGCTTTGCTGATGTCTTTGCCTACGATTTCTAACGCGTTGATAAGGGCAGCAGCCGAGATGATAGCCGTACCGTGTTGGTCGTCGTGCATCACCGGTATATCCAATTCTTCTTTCAGGCGGCGTTCTATTTCAAAAGCCTCAGGCGCTTTGATGTCCTCAAGGTTAATCCCTCCAAAAGTAGGAGCGATCGCTTTTACGGTTTCTACAAACTTATCTACATCGGTAGCATCTACCTCAATATCAAATACATCTATACCTGCGAATATTTTGAAGAGCAATCCTTTCCCTTCCATTACAGGCTTCGAAGCGTCAGCGCCTATATCGCCCAAACCGAGCACAGCTGTACCGTTCGAGATAACGGCTACAAGGTTACTTTTAGCGGTATATTTATAAGCGTTGCTTTTGTCTTCTGCGATAGCCAAACAAGGCTCAGCCACACCAGGCGAGTAAGCCAATGACAGGTCGTGTTGGGTAGCGTGTTTTTTGGTAGGTACAATAGCTATCTTACCGGGTTGCGGAAACTCGTGATAGCGTAATGCTTCTTCTTTTTTTCTTTGATCCATTTTTTTAATCTCTGATTATACGGTTTTATTGATAAGGTCTGTTATAAAAGCTATTTGCTCGTCTTCCAGCTCGGTGTGCATCGGTAGCGAGATAACCTCTTGCACTAACTGATTGGTTACACCGAAGTCAGCCTCGTTATACGAGCTACGAGTGTAAGCTTTCTGAGCGTGTAGCGGTATAGGGTAGTAGATGCCAAAAGGTACCCCATTATCAGCAAAAACTTTAGCCAAGGTATCGCGTTTGCCGTTGGTGATGCGCAAGGTGTATTGGTGGAATACGTGGTCGTAGCCTTTAGCTATTACAGGGGTGATAATGTTAGCGTTGCCTTGTAGGGCTTCGGTATATTGGCGAGCAGCCTCGCGACGGCAGTTGTTATACTCGTCTAAGTGAGGCAGTTTAGCGCGTAGTACAGCCGCTTGTAGCGAGTCTAAACGCGAGTTTACCCCTACCACATCGTGGTGATAGCGCACATACATACCGTGGTTTACGATACCTCTAAGGGTGTAAGCCAGCTCATCGTCATTAGTGAAGATAGCCCCTCCGTCGCCATAGCAACCAAGGTTTTTAGAAGGGAAGAAAGAGGTAGCCCCTACGTGTCCTATAGTACCCACTTTCTGTTGGCGACCGTCGGCAAAGGTATAGTCAGCCCCTATCGCTTGGGCGTTATCTTCAATTACGAAGAGGTTATGCTTTTTAGCTAGTGCCATAACCGCCTCCATATTAGCCGGTTGCCCGAAAAGGTGTACAGGCACGATAGCTTTAGTGCGTGGTGTAATAGCTTTTTCTATAGCTTCGATATTGATATTAAAAGTATCGTCATA
>NZ_KN390057.1:0-8242 GCF_000213295.2 Capnocytophaga sp. oral taxon 329 str. F0087 | reverse complement strand
CTCAGTGCCCAAAGCTGCCGCTAATGTAGATTTGAGCAGTGGCGCTAAGTACCGCATCTTCAACGGCAACCTATATTGGGACTATACCGTTACAGCTCAGTACCCCAAGATAGAGAACTTTGCTATTGGCAAATACAAAGCCACTATCGACCACAGTACCGGTAAAATTAGTGTAAAATACCCTAAAGGAGAAAGTCTTACCGCGCTAACCCCTACCTTTAGTACTACCCCTAATGCTACCGTAAGCCCTGCTTCCGGAGTTGCCCAAAACTTCACTCAAAGCGTTACCTACACTATGAATTATCGCGGTGAGAGTTTTACCTACAATGTAGAGATTATCCCTACCAACTTTGCAGCGATTGCCTTTGTAGGTACTGCCAACAGTGCTTCGGCTATCGCCAATGAAGATGAGAAAGCAGCTTACGCTTGGCTTGTCGAAAACTACGACACTGCTAAATATATCTCGTTCAGCGACATCAAAGACGGCAAAGTCAATCTCAACAACTACAAAGTGATTTGGTGGCATTACGATGTCGTAGGCACTCACGATATGCCTGCCGATGCTACTAATGACGTAGTGGTGAACAAGATGAAACAGTACTATGCCAATGGAGGCTCATTCCTATTGACCTCTTGGGCAGGTCAGTACGCCACTACTTTAGGTATGGTGCTTAGCGGTAAAATGGTGAACAATATGTGGAATGAAGGCAAGAATCCTGAATCCGTAGGCGATGACTGGGGCATTAGTTTCAGAGGAAATGAGTCACACCCACTCTTCAAAGGATTGAACAAAATCAGTGGTAGAACCGATGCCGCCTATCTCCTCTCAAAAGAAGCCAAGCGCCGCGACCATAACACTATATGGAATCTGAAAGACTTTGGTGACTATAAAGACAATGTGCCTTTGTGGAAAACCGAAACTGGAGCCGAACTCCTTGCCAGCTACCATTGGGATAACGAAATGAAGCGCGCCACTATCTACGAGTTCCCTAAACGTGGCAACACAGGGCGCACTCTCTGCATTGGTATCGGTAGTTACGATTGGTATAACGAAGACAATTCTCCTGCCAATACCTACAAAAGCAATATCGAATTGCTTACCGCTAACGCCCTAGAATACTTAGCAAACTAAATAAGATAACAACGATGAAAAAGATATTTCCAATTGCATTGTGCGCCGCTGCTCTCATAGCCTGCGATAAAAAAGAATATGTGAGCAACGACCCCAATGTCAATCTCGAAGCATCTACTTGCTACGAGGTACAAGATGGAAAAGCTGATTACCATACCTTCTTTCAGCCCAAAAAGGCGTGGGTAGGCGACCCTATGCCGTTCTACGACAATGGCAAGTTCCATATCTTCTACCTCTACGACCAGCGACCAGCGCCTGCAACCTTTCACCCTTGGTATAGCACCACCACTACCGATTTGGTGAACTATACCGATAACGGCGAAGCTATCCCCTGCGGTGCCAATGGTTCACACGAAGACGCCCTCGGTACAGGTGCTATATTCAAGGACGGTAACACCTATTACGCCTTCTATACAGGGCATAATGGCGATTTAGACCCCAAAGAAATCATCTATTGGGCTACTTCTACCGACCTAAAAACGTGGACGAAAGACACCCAACACGCCTTCCGTGCCCCTTGGGGATACGACCGAAATGAGTTCCGCGACCCTATCGTATTCAAAGAAGGAAACACCTACAAGATGCTCCTAAGTACCCGTGCCGATATAGGAAGCGGTGTTTGGAGAGCCGTAATAGCTCAATTCACCTCTACCGACTTGAAGAATTGGACGAAAGAATCCTCTAATCCCTTCTTTTATATCGAAAATAGCGAAGACGTATTTATGGTAGAATGCCCCGATGTATTCACTCAAGGCAACTACCAATACCTTATCTATTCCAATATCAAAACGCGCCAAGTGCAGTACAAATACCGTGCTATAGGGGCAACCAATTGGACAACCCCCGCACAACCCAATATAGACGATATAGCCTTTTATGCAGGCAAAACCGCTTCCGATGGCACACATCGCTATATATGGGGCTGGATACCTACCCGCGAAACATATTCCGATGGGGGCACTTACGGCTGGGGAGGCTCTTTAGCCGTTCATCAATTGGTGCAAACCCCCGATGGTACCCTAAATGTGAAAATGCCAGCAGCTTTCGATAGCAAACCTGCAGTATCCACTTCCTTGGGTAACGTAGCTTTGGATAATAACACACGCGTTTTCGGTCGCCTCAACAAAGGTTTTAATAAGATAGCAACTAAAATCAAAGCCAACACCGCTACCGAATTCGGACTAATATTCGGTGCTTGCGCAAGCCAATTAGAAACCTATCAAATCAACCTCAATCTCAGCGAAGGAAAGCTACAACTCAATCGCGTTCTAAAAGGAGGAGCCACCACTACTATCCAACAAGCAAAACTCCCCATAAGCACATCTAAAGAATACGAGGTAAAAGTAGTACAAGAAGGTTCTGCCGCAGTGGTATATATCAACAACACCACCGCCTTCTCTTTTCGTTCTTACAGAATGAACCAAAACCCTTGGGGCATTTTTGCTAACGGAATAGCCAATTTCCAATTCTAAGAATTGAATAATTTATAACGAATTGAGAAAATCATTGCAGATTCTTTAAGTATATCTTAAGTGGACACTAAGTGGACACTAAGTGGTTACTAAGTGGAGCTAAGCAGTAGAAAACGCATTGCAAAAAATGCAATAAAAACGGCAAAACGTTGAGAATTTTTCAATGATTGATGTTTTGTAGAGGCGAATGACAATTTGCCCTTCAATGATAAGGCAGCCTTTGCCTAATAAATCGCTTGTTTTGTTTTGTGAATTCAAAATAAAACACTACATTTGTATCATCTTTTAATAAGAAAAGAATATGAAAAGAAATAATATAACACTTGCCTATGGCATAGCTGCTTTAGCCCTTATAACAGCTTGCCAGCACCAAGAAGATGACCTCATTATCGAGGACTTCGAGTCAGGCACTTATGCCAATTGGACGGTAGAAGGCGATGCCTTTGGCGCGACTCCTGCCACTGGTAGCTATACCGGTCAGCAGCCCGTAATAGACTTTGAAGGTAAATACCTCGCCAATAGCTTCAATAATGGCGACGACTCTCGCGGAACCCTTACCTCTAAAGAGTTCACCATCGAGCGCAATTACATCAATTTCCTCATTGGCGGAGGTACTAATCCCGATACCTATATCGAGCTTTTAGTAGACGGAAAAAGTGTGTTAAAATCGCATTCTCTATTCGAGACCGAAACCCTACAATGGCTTACTTGGGACGTCAAAGCCTATAAAAACAAGAAAGCTACTATCCGCATTGTCGATAACCAACGAGGCGGATGGGGGCATATCCTCATCGACCAAATCGAACAAGGTAACAATAAAAAAAGCGTTTTTATGACCGATTACACTCGTACCTTCGAAGCTATAGATAAGTATCTCCTTATCCCTGTCGAAGACCAAGCCGTTGAAAACAGCGTGCAACTATCAGTAGAAGGCACTCCTATAGGCGTGCCAATGACTATTCGCATCGCCCAAAACAAAATCGACTATTGGGTGCCTATCGCTATCGAGGCGTACAAAGGCAAAAAAGTAACCCTTACTTTTGCAATAGCCAAAACTACCGATATGGGCTTAGCCGAAATCAAACAGTCGGCTGAATATAACTTCAATTACAACGAAAAATACCGCCCATCATACCACTTCACCCCTCAATACGGTTGGATGAACGACCCTAACGGAATGGTATACCTCGACGGAGTGTATCATCTCTTCTTCCAATATAATCCTTACGGAGCGCGTTGGGGCAATATGCACTGGGGGCACGCCATTTCTAAAGATTTAGTGAATTGGCAGTACCAGCCCACTGCCATAGCCCCCGATAAGTTAGGAGCAATTTTCTCAGGCAGTGCCGTGATTGACCACGATAACACAGCCGGTTTTGGCAAAGGGGCTATGATAGCTATTTTCACTTCAGCAGGCGACCGCCAGACACAGTCTATTGCTTACAGCCTCGATGGCGGAAAGACTTTCACCAAGTACGAAGGCAATCCTGTCCTCACCGATGCTAATATCATCGACTTCCGCGACCCCAAAGTATTCTGGCACGCACCCTCTAAACAATGGGTGATGAGCCTTGCCACTACCCAAACGATTACCTTCTATGGCTCTAAGAACCTCAAAGAATGGACGCGCCTCAGCAAGTTTGGCGAAGGTTTAGGTGGGCACGGTGGTGTGTGGGAATGCCCCGACCTCTTCCCGCTTACTTATGAAGGAAAAACCAAATGGGTGTTATTTGTGAGCATCAACCCTGGTGGACCTAATGGCGGAAGTGCCACTCAGTACTTCATCGGTAATTTTGATGGCAAAACCTTCACTCCCGATACTATGGACTATCCTCTTTGGTTAGACTATGGTCGCGATAATTATGCAGGAGTAACTTGGAGCAATGTCCCCACTACCGATGGTCGTCGCCTCTTCATAGGCTGGATGAGCAACTGGGATTACGCCAATGAAATTCCTACTGAAAACTTCCGTAGTGCGATGACCGTTGCCCGCACTTTGCGTTTAGCGCATAATGGCGAGCATTTGGTAGTAGCCAGTGAGCCCGTAAAAGAGGTGGAGAGCTTGCGTCGTGAACCCCTCTCTTTAGCCGATAAAACCCCCTCCAATACGGTAACTTTCGAGAACTTCTTGCCTAACAACCAAGGAGCCTACGAACTCATCTTTACGGTTACCCCTAATGATACCGATAGCTTTAGCTTTGCCCTCGAGAACGCCAAAGGTGAAACAATAAAATACCTATTCGATTGCGCTAACAAAACCCTATCGGTAGATCGCAGCAAGAGCAGTGTAGCCTTCAATGCCAATTTTGCCGAAACGCCTATCAAAGCACCCCTAACAGCTAAGAAGAGTTACACAGTACGTTTGTTGGTAGATAAGGCCTCTACTGAGCTATTTGTAAATAATGGTGAAGTGGTTCAAACCAATGCCGTATTCCCTACTGAGGTGTACAATACGCTTCGTTTTAAAACTGAAAAAGGCACGCTAAACCTTAATGATATAACCGTTTATAAATTGAAATAAAATGAAAAATAATTATCTAAAATATTTATTGCCCGTACTTCTATCATTCTTCTGTATGGGTTTTGTAGACCTTGTAGGCGCAGCCTCTAACTTTGTAAAAGACGATTTTGGCTTAACCGAAACCACTGCCAAAGCGCTTCCTGCGATGGTATTCTTTTGGTTTCTGCTTTTCTCAGTGCCTACAGGTGTACTGATGAGCAAAATAGGTCGTCGCAAAACCGTACTCCTCAGCTTAGTGATTACCATCTTAGCAATGGTAGTGCCCTTTATCAGCTACAATTACACCACTATGCTGGTAGCTTTCTCCTTGCTTGGTATTGGCAACACACTAATGCAAGTATCGCTTAACCCACTAATGTCAGCCATAGTAAAAGGCGACAAACTCGCCAGTTCACTCACTTTTGGTCAGTTTATCAAGGCAATAGCCTCGTTTTCTGCCCCCTTACTGATGAGTTTCTGCTTTGATAAATTCAATGATTGGCGACTCTTCTTCCTGCTCTTTATAGCTATCTCGGTAGTAACCCTCTTGTGGCTGGGTGCTACTCATATTGAAGAGGAGAAAAACGACAGCAAGAACGCCACCTTTGCCGAGTGTTTTGCACTACTTGCTAACCCTTATGTGCTCTTGTGTTTCATTGGTATTATGTGCCACGTAGGGATAGACGTAGGGGTTAATGCCTCAGCGCCCACAATCTTTATGGAGCGTTTAGGGCTTACCACCACCCAAGCCTCTTTTGCCACCAGCTGGTATTTCTTATTCCGTACTATAGGATGTCTGTCAGGAGCTTATATTCTCACCAAAGTATCTCCTAAGAGTTTCTTCACTCTTAGTGTCCTTTGTATGATAGCCTCAATGGCGATATTGTTCTTTTTCAGTGATAAAACAATGCTCTATATCGCTATTGCTTTAGTAGGTTTTGGTAACTCCAATGTGTTCTCAATCATCTTCTCGCAAGCCCTCTTGCAGAACCCTACTAAGAAAAATGAAGTATCAGGCTTAATGATTATGGGGCTCTTTGGCGGTACTATCTTCCCTTTTGCAATGGGCTTAGCCTCCGATGCAATGAACGGCTCACAGATAGGCGCCCTTATTGTCCTCAGCATAGGAGTATTATATCTATTGCTAATGAGCACCCGACTCAAAGCCAACGCTTAGCAGTTCGAAAACGCTGCTAATACTATGAAATCTCAAAAAGAATTTATAACTTTGTACGCTGAAAAAGAAAATAATTAACAACAACACTCTCGCCTCCTTCCCCCAAGGGGAGGGTAGGGGAGAGGATAATATACAATACAATGAAAAATACAGTAGTAGGATTGGGAGAAATCCTTTGGGACGTTTTCCCTGAAAGAAAAGTATTAGGCGGTGCGCCCGCTAATTTCGCTTACCACGTGTCGCAATTCGGCTTCAACGGCTATGCTGTGAGTGCCATTGGTGGCGACCTTCTCGGTAAGGAAATTCTAAAAAGTTTAGAAGAAAAAGAACTCAACTACATCATCGAAAAAACTGACTTCCCTACAGGCACTGTAAAAGTACAGTTAGACGGTCGTGGGGTGCCTACCTATGAGATTAGCGAAAATGTAGCGTGGGACAATATTCCATTTTCTTCGCGTATTGAGAACTTAGCAAAGAACACTAATACCGTGTGCTTTGGGTCGTTAGCACAGCGCAGCGCAGTATCGCGCGCTACTATCCATAAGTTCTTAGATTTGATGCCTGCCGAGAGTCTGAAAGTATTCGATATCAACCTCCGCTTGAAATACTTCAGCAAAGAAGTAATCGCCGATTCCTTAGATAAAGCAACAGCCCTAAAAATCAACGATGAGGAAATAGTGAAAATTGCCGAAATGTTTAATTTGCAAGGAACTGATGAAGAGGTATGCAAGCACTTGTTAGAGAAATACAACCTTAAATTCCTTATACTAACGCAGGGCACACGAGGTAGTTATGTGTTCACGCCTAATGAAAAATCGTTCTTAGGGACACCTAAGGTTACCATTGCCGATACGGTAGGTGCAGGCGACTCGTTCACGGCTGCTTTTGTAGCTTCTTACCTCAATGGTTGTAGCATTGCCCAATCACACCAATTAGCGGTAGAAGTATCAGCTTACGTATGTCAGCAACACGGTGCGATGCCTCGCCTTGCCGATGCTCATTTAGAATTGTTTAGGTAATAAATGAAAATAAGAAAATATACCTTCCTTTGTTGTTTCGCTCTCTTGGCTTGCCTTGCTTGCCAACGAGAGCGAAAACCGCGTTATATTATTGGGGTCTCTCAATGCAGTGAAGACCTTTGGCGACAAACGATGAATGAGGAGCTCAAACGCGAAGTAGCCCTCTATCAGGCTGATGCCCAGGTGCTTATTCGCAGTGTAAAAGACGATACTCCTAAGCAAATTGCCGATATAGAGTGGTTTATAGAGCAAAAGGTAGATGTGCTTGTCGTTTCGCCTAACGAGTCGGAAGCCTGTACTCCTGTGATTGAAAAGGCTTACCAGCAGGGTATCCCCGTGATTTTGGTCGATAGGAAAATAGCTACCGAAAGTTATACTGCCTATGTAGGAGCCAATAATTACCAAATAGGTAAAGAAGCAGGACTTTATGCCATAGGTGTTCTCAAAGGCAAAGGCAATATAGTCGAAGTGCGTGGTACCAAAGGCTCTACCTCCGATGCCGAGCGTCATAAAGGTTTTGTCGATGCCTTAGCTAAAGCTCCAGAAATTCAGATTGTAGCAGAAGTATGGGGCAACTATTTGCTTGATGAAGCTAAAAAGCAGTTGCAACTTGTATTTCAGCAGCATCCTAATATAGACCTCGTTTTTGCAATGAATGACCCTATGGCAGCAGGAGCTCGCCAGGCGGCTATTCAGTTCAATGGTAAGCTGCCTTTTATTGTAGGAGTAGATGCGCTTATTGATGGAGGCATTAAAAATATAGAAAACAATGTTCAAGATGCTTCATTTATCTATCCAACAGGTGGTGAGAAGGTAATTGACCTTGCAATGAAAATTCTCCACAATCAACCTTTTCAGCGTGAGAATATCCTCAATACCACAGTGGTAGATAAGAGCAATGTGCGCATTTTGCAGCTACAAACCGAACAAATTGCTGAAAAA
>NZ_KN390056.1:0-8584 GCF_000213295.2 Capnocytophaga sp. oral taxon 329 str. F0087 | reverse complement strand
TAAAAATCAAGGAAACGTTAACTTATTGAATAACAATCAGCAAAATTAAAAGTTACCTTTATGAATTGAATCTGCCAATTTTTTAGAATTAGCAAAAAACCGCTATACTACTAAGTATTACAGTACCAAACACATTAGCGATGAGGATATTGCACAACTCAAAGAGATTTTGCGCCTTGCCCCCTCGTCTATCAATTCACAGCCTTGGCAATTCGTTTTTATAGACGATGCTGCTACTAAAGAAGCGTTTGCCAAAGTGTCGCTTAATAATGCAGACCGCGTGCGCAATGCCAGTCATTTGGTGGTGTTTATGGCCAATAGGTCGCTACCTTCGTTTGAGAAGAGATTAGAAAAGTCCACTACCGAAATGGCACGTGTTGGCTTTTATCAAAAGGTACAAAAACCTAAAGGCGATGTAGCCCTTTACACGTGGATAAACAATCAGGTGTATATATCGTTAGGGTTTTTCCTCAGTGCTTGTGCTTCTATGGGCATCGATAGCACTCCTATGGAAGGCATTCTCGGTGCTGAATACGACAATCTTCTTGGCGATGCTGATTATACCGCTCTTTTTGCGGTGGCTATAGGTTATCGCGACCCTGAGGATAGCAATCAGTTGCATTTGCGTCCTAAATCTCGCTTACCTTTAGAAGAGGTAGTAAAGGAGTTTAAAATAAGCTGATTTGTCGATTTGTCAATTAGTAAATTTGCCGATTTGTCAATGGTATTAACCCATTGATAAATCGGCAAGTTTGTTAATAGGTAAAAAGTTTGTGTGACTCACTCTAAAATGCATAGAAGAAGTCAGCCCCGCCATCTGTTTTGAGCAATTGTTGGGTTGTATTTGTTGTAGGATTATAGCTAAACAAACCTCGTTTGTCTGTACCCGATACCCCAAAAATTACTTCGTTATTATTTCTACCAATAAACACGCTGTGGCTATCAGTATAAGGAATACCATCAATTTTCTTGATAGTTTTAGCGTTGAGGTTTATCGATACGGCAATCCCATTTTTATCGGTGAAAGGGTCTTTTATATTGAGTTCAGAAACACCTACAAAAGCTACCGCCTTGCCATTGCCTAAGTATTCTATACTATAGATAGTAGCAGGTTTGTATGTAGTACCTTCAATAATAGTACTTGAAATATCCCAACTCTTACTGCTATCAAACTCGGTAGCCGATATAGTAGCACTTTTAGGAATGCACACTAATCCTGAATGTTTATTGGCAGGATTAAAACCAAAATAACCAGCACACATTATGTATATATCTTTGTTTTCGGTAGTGAAAATACAAGTTTTATACGAGGGTTGCGAAGGCATAGCCAAATGGCTGGTGGTTTCTGAAATTACTTTTTCTACAAGATCAGTTTGTGTGTTGATAATGAGTACATCGCTTTGTAGGTGGTCAGCATAAGGAGCATAATCAGGACCTAATTGTAATAATGGTAGATAGTAATAACCATCGCGCACTACACCATACCCAGCATCCGGACTACTATCAGCGTGTGCATACTTCTGTATATCTATTTCGCCTGTTTTTTCCATTGTTTGTGGATTGACAATCCATACTTTAGGTGCGTTGTATAAAGGTAGGTAGGCTTTAGTATCGCTTATTTTTATCAGGTTGCAGGGCATAGAGTGGGCAGGAGTATTGAGGTTCTTAGCCTCACTAAGCTGTTGGTTAGCAGGGTTGTATATAAATTTTCTAACACCATAGCTACCATCAATAGCATCCATCAAATAGACTTCGTTGCCGTATGTCATTACGCTCGACATATAGGGCGCTTGTATGGCTAGTTTGCTGTCTAAAGCAGTGGTAGCGTTGAGGTCATTGGTGAGCTGTAGGTAAGAACTACCGCTTTTGCCATCGGGGTTTTTAAAGGTAGTTTTTACCAAATATTTTCCTGTACCTCCTTGTGGAGTATTTACAGAATTATTATTGTCGTCTTTTTTGCAAGACAAGCTTAGCAGCGCAAGACTGCAGAGGGTTAAAATTACTTTTTTCATTTTAGTTTATATTTATGGTTAATAAATCAGCCAATCGTCAAATTAACCACTCTTTGGTTAAATCGCTTATAAAAATAAGGAATCTTATAGAGCATTCTAAAAATAAAAGGATAACGACCTTTGTCGTACTCGCTCATATAGTACTCTTTGGTCAAATGTATTTTAGGGTGCCAACTTTCCATTACAGCACTCTCTTTCTCACTCCATTGAAATTCAGGACGTCTATCCTTATCCATTGCTCCCAAACTATCGTGTTTTTTGGCGTGCCCTACTAAGGCGTAGGCGAGCATATCAAACACAAAAGTAGCTTCAGTAAGTTCATTGCAGAGTTTTACCATAAAATCTTTTACTTCTTTTTGGGTGAAGTACATCAGCACACCCTCTACTATGATAAGCAGCGGCTTGTGGTAGGCTTGCACGAGGTCTATCCACGCCGGACTGAATAGCGACATCGGTAAGAACGTCCGTATATCAGTCTCTTCAAAATACTTACGGCGCAGCTCAATGGCTTCGGGCAGGTCGAGTTCGTACCAATGGGTTACTGGCGGACAGCCCAAACGCTCATAGCGGGCATCGAGTCCTGCGCCCAATTGTATGACTACCGCATCGGGGTGAGCGGCTATAAAGGCGCGTGCCTCTTCGTCTATAAGATTAGCACGCACACACACGCCTGCTTGCGAGAAGCTAGCTTTTTTAAATTTGCTGAAATCATAATCTATCTTGCTGATAATTTCAGCAGCTTTTTCATCGCGCAATAAAGGGTTGCGATGTTCGTTTTCAGTTGCTTTTGCCCATAGGGTTATGAGCATTGTTTCAGGTATTTTATCCATAATCTAAAATATAACTCTTAATTTTATTCCCCCATTAATACCAGGTAGCGGACGGTTAAATTCTGATAAAGTCTTTTCGTTCGTTACATTGCGCAATTTACCCGATATAAAAAGCTTGTTGTTCAGAAAACTGTGTTCAAAACCTATATCAAGAGTAGTGCTGCGCGGTATACGGCGTTTCTGCAACTGGGTCATTTCAAAATCGTAAAAATATTCTTCTACGAAAGCTACATCAGCAAACAGACGCGTATTCTGACCGCTACCGCCAAAAAGGTTTTCACGGTGAAACTCTACCCCTGCATTTGCCATTAGGTAGGGTATGTTGGGCATACGCTTGCCTTTGGTAGGATTGGGCACGGTGCTGGCAGGCTCGTAATCGCGAGTATCGCGCAGGTCTTGGTAGGTAGTATTCACATAGCCGTAGAGCGAGGGTAGCACATCGGCTTTAGCTTCAAACTCCATACCTAGAGTGCGCATCTCCCCAAAATTCTGATACTGTGCCCCTATCAGTCCAGAGGTATAGCGTATCATATCTTGCAGATACATATAAAAGAAGTTCATTTCTATCTGCGCATTGCTGCGGTGCTTGCCTGTTAGGTCAAACAGAACCCCTATATTGGCGCTGGTGTTGCGTTCAGGCAATAGGTCAGCACTGGGCACTACACTAATACCATCTCCCAAAAGCTCTGTTTCCGAGGGAATACGCACCTCATAACCTGCCGATAGCTTACCCATTAGCGAGGGCAAAAACCGATAGCGCAAGGCGTTGTTCACTCCCCAATTGCTCTTGTGTACATCTACATCATACTTACCAGGTACAAACAGCGGTGCCATTTGGGTATGCATAGTGTATTGGTAGTAACGCAAGGTGAGCGAATTCAGAAATACATCATCAAGCGAACGCAGGTCATAGGTAAGACCACTCACCCAGCTGTGCATATGCGAATCAAAATTCACCTGCTTGCCTAAGCTACGCGTCTTCAGCTCATCTTTAGGGGTACCTTCTGCTATAGAGAGTACACTGTTGAAGTTAAAAGAATGACGTTCGTTTATGATATACTCTAAGTTCGTTTTGTTGATGAAGGAGAGTTTTTGGTCGTCAGAGTCCGAAGGGAAGTTATAACCCACCTCACCACCATAGCGCGAAGGGGTAGGGTAAGAGGTACCGTCCCATTCATAGCGACGAGTAGCTTTATCGATAAAATTCATTTGGGTGAGTACCACCCCGTTGAACATATCAAAGTTAAGCCCTTCGGTAAGGAAATTGTCTTTGGTAAGTTTGTTAGCCAAACCTGCCATTAGCGATTCGCTATAGGCTTCGCGTATGTCGTACTCTATACCTTGCACTTCTTTGTAAGTCTTCACCACTACCGGTTCAAACTCTACCTCGTCAAACCACCATTTTTTAGCCTTAAAACTCCCCCCGATGATGTATTTGCGATACTTATCGTGGTTGCGAGTGATGCGTAATCCCTTGCGGTAGGGCGAATCAAAAGTATAGTTATTATCAGAAGTAGTATAACCACCCCCGATACCAAAAACGAGTCCGCGTGCTTTCAAATTGCGTTTGAAGACTCCTTGCGCCTTGTGAGTGTTGAAACTCTCGTAACCATAGCTGAGGTCGGCATATTTATCAGGGTACTCGCGAATTACGATATTGATAGCCCCACCCAAAGACGACCCCCCAAAGCGAGCAGGTACCACGCCTTTGTAAATCTCAATGCGGTCTATCATATCCACAGGAATATCGTTGATGTCTAAATAATCGGTCTGCTCAGTCATTGGCAATTCATCTATAAAAAAACCAATGCGCTTGCCCTCTAAGCCTCGTACCGAAATACGCGAACTACTCCCTACGCCTCCAGAAGTCCGCAGTGTGATGCCTACCGTCTTGGCGAGGATATCTTGCACATTGCTCACCGTACCCCGCATATTGCTCATATCAATTACCGTGATAGGCATACTCTCTTCTTTTTTCTGATGCGCTATAGTCTTTGCCGATACTATTACTTCGCTTATTTGCTCAGCTTGCTCTTTTAATGATATGTCTATGCGCGTTTGTTGTCCGGTGCTTACCTTTTTAGTAGCAGTTTGATAACCTAAGTAACTGAATAGTAGGGTGTAATTACCTTTTGGCACACCAGCCAACTCATACTCTCCATTAGCATTAGCAATACTCCCTTTCTTCAATTCTTTAATGTAAACAGTAGCTTGAGGCAAGGGGATACCCGTACTTTTGTCAGTAATGGTACCGATGAGTTTATACGTAGTCTGAGCCGATACTGAAGCAGAAATTAACAGCAATAAATAAAAAAATCTGTTCATAAATTTGCTTGTTTGGTATAGATTATTTACTTTTGTTCTAAACAATGAGTTTCAGAGGACAAAAGTACAGCAAAAACACACACGAGACTTTAATCTTATTAGCAAAGATTTTAATTTGAATGGCTATGATAAATGAAGTAACATTACCGTTGGTAACCAATGAAGAAGAAATACTTACTTATTACGAAGGGGTAAGCGAGCAAATAGCTCATTTTCAGTTAGAACAACAAACCTTAGGGCATTATACTTATCATCGTTGGCAAGCGCAAGTAAAACAAGAGGCTACTTTCGAAGGGCGTATGGATATCCCTTCTTTGCGCCTGTATTTTGTAACCCAAACCTGCAAAGGCATTCAGATAGAGGTAGATAAATCTATTTCCACTGCCAAGGCAGGAACGCATAATATCTTTTTCGGACGTGAAGAATGCACAGGCAAAGACTTTTTTCATAAAGGCGATACTATAGAGGTCATTACCTTAGCCATTAGTGCCGAGCAGTTTGAGCAGATAGCTACTCAGTACCCCGAAACCTTTATGAGTTGGTATGAGCGTTACCAGCGCAGCGGCAACTTTATCCTTTCACCCGATTATGCTCTGCCTACTACTTTCGCTATGCAAACAGCGCTAAGCCAATTGCAGCAAGCCTCCTTATTGGGCAAGGCTTCCCGCCCTTATGCCGAACTCAAAGTACAAGAACTTCTCCTCTTGCAGCTCTATCAATACGAACAACAGCAGTGCCAAAGTTGCCAGTATTGCAAGACCCAAACCGATGTACAGAAGATGTACGAAGTGCGCGACCGCCTTACAGCACAATTAGAGGCCACCCCCTCTATTACCGATTTAGCCCGCGCAGTAGGTATCAACGAAAAGAAGCTGTGCTACGGCTTTAAAGAAGTGTTTGGCAATACCGTCTTTGGGTATTTATACGATTATAAGATGACTTTAGCGCGCCAGCTACTCCTCCACACCGATAAGACCATCAGCGAGGTCGCTCTCGCCTGTGGCTACGACTATCTGTCGCATTTCTCAACAGCCTTCAAGCGCAAATACGGCATCAATCCCAAACAGCTCAAAAATTAACCATTAAAAAAGCCACAGCTTTAGGCTATGGCTTTTTCGTTCTTAGTTAGTGAAAGAAATAATAATAATTTTATTTGTCAATAGACCCTACTACGCGCTTCATAAAGCTGTTTAGGGCTTCTTTCTGCGGAGTGCCGGATTTTATCATATTATCCACCTCAATAGCTCCGTAGAAATTAGAGAGCAATTCACCTATTACGTCAAGCTCCTCATCTTTGAGTTGCTCACATTCGATGAGATTTTCGAGAGTCTCTACCGTCTCATTCACATAATCCTGATCGTTGGTTTCTATAAACTGAACGATGTGTTTAATTACCGGTAATCTCATCTATAAATTGCTTTAAAATTTCAGCTTTATTAGTTTGTACTTGGTTTACCAAAGCACCGTTTTTAAAAGCCGCAAAAGTAGGTAGGTTATCCACTTTAGCCAGTTTGCGCGATTCTGTAAACGCTTCAGCATCTACATATACGAAAGTAGCATTAGCGGTTTCACTAGCGTACTTCTTAAATTTCGGTTTCATTATTTTGCAGTTGCCGCACCATCCAGCGCCAAATTGTACGAATACAAGCGGATTAGCAGCTACTACTTCTTGCAAGTTATCTTGGGTTAGTTCTGTCATAGTGATAAATTTTAAGTGAGTGAGTCTTTTAGTCAGTGCAAAAATAGATAGGTTTACAATGATTAAGTTATTATGAAAGATAAATTAGTGCGATGCTAAATAGCTAGCAACTCCTTTGCGGTCAGCATTCATTGCATCTTTACCTTCTTCCCAGTTAGCAGGGCATACTTCACCGTGTTGTTGTACGTGGGTGTAAGCATCTACTAATCTAAGGTATTCTTTTACGTTACGTCCTAGAGGCATATCGTTGATGCTTTCGTGAAAAACTTTACCTGTTTCGTCTATTAGGTAAGTAGCGCGGAAAGTAACATCATCACCTTCTAAAAGGTAAGCGTCAGCTACTTCGTCATATACCTCGTTAGAGTCAAGGATACCAAGTGTACGAGCAAGGTTGCGGTTGCTATCAGCCAAGATAGGGTAAGTAACACCCTCAATACCACCGTTGTCTTTAGAGGTATTTAGCCAAGCGAAGTGTACTTCAGCAGTATCGCAAGAAGCGCCGATAACCTTTACGTTGCGTTTTTCAAATTCAGCCAAAGCCTCTTGAAAAGCGTGTAGCTCAGTAGGGCATACGAAAGTAAAGTCTTTAGGATACCAGAAAAGGAGTACTTTCTTTTTGTTGTTTACGGCTTCGTTAAGCACGTTTATTTTGAATGTGTCCCCAAGGTCGCTCATAGCGTTAACCTCAATGTTAGGGAATTTTTTTCCTACGAATGACATATTTATTATGTTTTTATGGTTTATTTTTCTGGCGGCAAAATTACTATCATTTTTTATTGAAGAAATAGTTTTCTAATTGAAAGAATTTATAAAGCGATAAGTTTTGCTGATTTATAACAAAACTTTATAAGTAACAAAGCATAAAAAAGGTTGCCCAGACTTCTGAGCAACCTCTTTCTATATTCTATTAGATGATTAACTTCCTAAGGTATACCAATGTACGCCTATCAAATATTGAAACTCCGCTGAAAACGACAACCGTACGGCAACTACCAGCAGAAAAGTCAATGCCGATAAGCCTATCTTCTGGTACGTCTTGCTCACGGTGGCAATGAGCATTCCTAATAAAAAAGCTGCCCCTGTGCTCACAATATAAATCAGAGCTAAACTGAAATGTGCATCAGGCAGACTCCCTGCAATAAGCATTAACCCCGTAAACGGAAGAACAATGCGTAAGGCACTTTGTAGGCATTCTTGGGGTCTCTCTCTTACAAAGAGATAACTCATAATCACTACCCCTGTTAAGTACAGCGGTAGGGTTACCAAATGATCTCCATAGGCTATTGAATTTATAAACAAGTAAAGTGCAATAGCTGAGATAAGTTCTAAAAAGATTTGTACTGATTTTTTCATAATAAAAATGATTAATTATGGGAGTATTAGTTCTTTTCCTTCTTCTGGATTAAATATTTTAGAATTTTGCGACAAAGTTATAAGATATTCTCTTCTCTGTCAAGTAAGTTAGCAAAGTTTAAGATTGTTTTAACTTTTAATTGTGGACTTTGTATTGTTTTTAATGAAAAACGTGTTTAAACTTTTTTGAGGAACTTGGATATAAACCCTAATAAAAGCATTCCAATCCAAGTTACATCAAGATACTCGTATCTCATTATCAAACCTTTACCATTTGGTATCGCCTCCATATATTTTCATAGTGCTGCGATTACCTTCTTTTAGTATAAAGCCATCTTTTCTTAAGAGGGGGTATAGATTCCACT
>NZ_KN390055.1:0-8806 GCF_000213295.2 Capnocytophaga sp. oral taxon 329 str. F0087 | reverse complement strand
TTGGTTTTGCCCGAACCTGCAATACCGTGAAAGAGTACTACCCCCTTATCTTCATTAGTAAGAGCATTCTTTACGTGGTGATGTACCTCAGCGAAGTCATCGTTGTACATTGTCTCAAAATCAATGCGATAAGGCTTAATAGTATGCGTTTTAATGTCTATACCTCGCGATGTTTTCAACAGTATAGATACTTTTGATTCTTTTGAAACGTATTTTTCTATATAATCCTCAAATAGTTTATTGAGGTTTTCTTTCGTCTTAGGATTGGTATTTTCGTAATACACCGAACTGACTTTGTAAAGCCCATCTTCAAAAATCTGACTGTCGTACTCATTCGATAAATTCTTGTCTATCAACAGAAAAACCTCTAAAGTAGGGTGAAAATAACACTCCTCCGATTCGTAAAGCTCATTTTGCTTAGAAGCGTATTCAAAAGTGTAATAATCAGTACATTTTACAAAGTGTTTTAGTTTATCTCTGTGTATCACAAGGTCATCACCTCCAAAATAAATATGTGCCATCAGGTCGTCTAATAGTCCGCGATAAGGATTCGTAAAAGTGAGCAGTTTATACTTGTCATACAGCTCTATATGGTCATCGCTATCTACCTGTAGCACATTCACAGGGTGATAATATTTTGATTCTTTTATCTTCATAGTAAATTAAAAAATAGGTTAATTGTCTTCTTGTATCATTTTTATAAGTTCCTCTTCGTTGGCAAATCTCACAAAATTGCCATTCTTAAAGTACGATATATGTCCCGTTTCTTCTGATACTACCAAGGCTGTAGCATCGGTTTTTTCGGTGATAGATACTGCGGCACGGTGGCGCAAGCCGTAGTGTTTGGGCAACGTATCTTCAGCTGCTACGGGCAGAATAACCCGTGTAGCCACAATAGTATTGCCCCTTATAACGATAGCCCCATCGTGCAGCGGACTGTTTTTATAAAAAATGCTCTCAATAATAGGCCCCGATAGCTCTAAGTTCATCTTGTCGCCTGTAGCTATCACAAAGTCTAAAGGCACACTGCGCTCTATCACTATCAATGCCCCTGTATGGGTAGTGCCGAGTTTATGGCATACGCTTACTAAACCTTCTACATTTAGCAGACTTTCTTTCTGTTTGAAAAAGTGAAATATGCGGTGCAGCTTATTGCGCGCCGTGATATTAGTAGACCCTATAGTCAGCAAAAAGCGGCGGATTTCCTGCTGAAATACCACTATCAGCGCAAATACCCCCACCCCTATAAACTGCCCTAATATACTGCTAAGCAATTGCATCTGCAAGGCTTCGGTGATTTTCCACAATAGGTAAATCATCACGATACCCATAAAAATATTGATAGCTACCGTACCTCTGATAAGTCGGTATACATAGTACAGAAAAGCCGCAAACAGCAGTATATCTATCGCATCGGCAATAGTAAAGTCTAAAATATCAAATAGTTTCATCGTATCTTACTGATAATTTTCACGCACTCTTTGGCTTCTTTCACATCGTGTACGCGTATGATGTGCGCCCCTTTTAGTAAGGCTATCGTATTGGCTATAGTGGTAGCGTTTAAGGCTCCAGCAGGGTCTGTATCAAGTAGTTTGTACAACATCGATTTGCGCGAAAGCCCTACTAACAGAGGGGCTTTCAGTATCTGAAAACGCTCTAAATGCTTCAGTATTTCATAATTCTGGTCTAAGGTTTTCGAGAAACCAAACCCCACATCTATTATCACATCGTTGATGCCCATTTCCATCATAGCAGTCTTGCGCTCCGAAAAATAATAAAGCATATCGGTAATGATATAATTGTAGTCGGTGTGCTGCTGCATTGTCTGGGGCGTACCTCTCATATGCATCGCTATATAGGGTACTTGCGCTTCAGCTACCACTTTCAGCATCTGAGGGTCTAACCCTCCTGCCGATATATCGTTGATAATCGCAGCGCCTTCAGCAACGGCTTGACGAGCTACCTCGCTTCGGAAAGTGTCTACCGAAATCAGCATATCAGGAAAAACCTTTATCAGCTGACGCACTACAGGTATCACACGCGCTAACTCTTCTTCTTCCGATACCTCAGCTGCATTAGGGCGCGTACTATACCCGCCAACGTCTATAAAGTCAGCCCCCTGAATAAGCATCTCCTCTGCCCTATTTAGCAACGTCTTTTCGGTTACCCTACTCCCCTCAAAAAACGAATCGGGCGTGTGATTGAGAATACCCATCACACGTGGATAATCAAGCGACACTAATTCACCTTTACAATTAATCGTCATATTCTATTAGTTAAAGTTAATGTTTTCATCTCTCGTCTTTCGCCTAGCAATCCGCAATATTTACCGCTACGGCCAAGCCTCCTTCTGAGGTTTCTTTGTACTTCGAATTCATATCCTTAGCCGTCTGCCACATCGTGTTAATTACCTTGTCTAAAGGCACTTTAGCGTTTTTAGGGTCAGTTGTCATCGCCAATTCGGCAGCGTTAATAGCCTTTATGGCCCCCATAGCATTGCGCTCTATACAGGGTATCTGTACTAAGCCCCCTATAGGGTCGCAGGTCAGTCCCAAATGGTGCTCCATCGCTATCTCGGCAGCTATTAATACCTGCTCTGGGGTACCGCCTAATAGTTCGCATAGTGCCCCAGCCGCCATAGCCGATGATACCCCTATCTCTGCCTGACAGCCACCCATCGCTGCTGAAATGGTAGCTCCTTTTTTGAAAAGACTACCTATCTCGCCCGCTACTAATAAAAATTGCTTGATAGCATCCTCTGTAGCCTGCTGATTTTCTATAGTGATGTAATACAATAGCACCGCAGGTATTACCCCCGCACTACCATTGGTCGGAGCCGTTACCACCCGCCCTAACGACGCATTTACCTCATTTACGGCCAATGAAAAACAACTCACCCACTTCAGTATTTCTCTAAACTTAATATCCGTTTTTTTAATGGAGTTTATCCAACTCTTCGGACTGTCATAAGTTACCACCCCTATCAGGTTTTTGTGAATGTCATAAGCGCGGCGACGCACGTGCAATCCCCCTGGCAGTACCCCCTCAGTATGGCAACCTATGTAGGTACATTCTAACATCGTATTCCAGATGCGCAACAGCTCGTGGTCTATTTCCTCTTCAGTGCGGAGTGCTTTTTCATTTTCATATACTATTTCCGATATTTTCTTACCCTCTGAACTGCAATAATGCAACAATTCCTCTGCTTTATCAATAGGAAAAGGGAAAGGAACATTCTTTTTATTGGTTTGCTCCTCTTCACAAGCATTTTCTTTAACAATAAAGCCTCCTCCTACCGAGTAAAAAGTCGATTGATAGTTAAAATCATCACCCGAAGCCGTAAAAGTAAGACCATTAGCGTGAAAAGGTAAGAAATTTCGGTTGAATACTATATCCTCTTTAGGATTAAACTTCACTATGAGTTCATTGCCCAAATACAGTTCTTGGTTATTAGTAATAGCCGTGATGATAACATCTAAACTCTCTATAGGCACATACTCAGGGTCAGCCCCACTAAGGCCTAACATTACTGCGAGGTCAGTAGCGTGTCCTTTTCCTGTAAGCGAAAGCGACCCATAGAGGTCTACCGACAATTTCTTAGTATTGAGCAAGTAGTTTTTTTCTCTTAGTTCTTTTACGAAGGCTTCAGCCGCTCGCCACGGCCCTAAGGTATGCGAACTTGAGGGGCCTACGCCTATTTTTAGCATATCAAAAACGCTTATCTGTTCCATTTTCTATGGTCAAAAAAATCAATCGTGCAAAGGTACAAAACAATTATGAATTAGCAAATTTGTTATCCGTTTATTATAGCAGAAATCGCAATACTTAATAAAAATAAGTATTGCGATTATCTTGTTTTTTTTCAGAAATTATTTATTAGGCTTTACTTTTATCAAATCTATATAGTTACTCCAGCCTTCAGCTTTTTTGTATTTTTCTTCACTTCCTTCAGGAACATAAATATTTTTCAAATATCGTGTATCAAAAGGATAACTTTTCAGAATAGGAGGATTTGTACCTTCAAATGTAATCGTTTCTAGTTTTTTACAATTAGCAAAGGAGTTATTCATTATTTTAGTTATACTTGAAGGTAAAGTAATAGAAGTTAAGGAATTACAACCATAAAAGGCATTCTCTTCAATACTTTTTACATTTTTATGAAACACAACAGACTTCAGAGAAAAACAATCTTCAAAAGCAGAATTTAAGATTTTATCAGTACTATTAGGTATTATGAAAGATACTAATGAAGAACATCTTGTTGCTCTGAATTCAGTTATTGTATTAGGAAGAGTAGCTGATTTTAAATGAACACAATCATTTAAAGATATTTTTGTCACATTATTAGGTACTGTGATAGAAGTTATCGCTGAATATTGAAAGGCTGAACCAATATAAGTAAGACCACTAGGAATAGTAATAGACATTAAATCTTCACATAGAGAAAAAGCCTCATCTTCAATTTTTTTTAAATTATTAGGTAGATTTATTTTTTGCAATGATTTACAACCAAAAAAAGCTCTTTCTTCAATAGTATATAATGTATTAGGAAGGGTTACAGATATTATGTTTTCACAATCTGCAAAAGCATTTTTACCGATACGTTCTATTTTATCCCCTAATACTATAGAAATCAAATTTCGAGCGAAAAGGGAAAATGCATTTTTATCAATATATTTAACTTCTTTTAATTCTTCATTAGAATTCATATCTATATAAGTAGTTCTTCCATTCTTCCATTTCAAAAGAGTTTTCTTATCTGCACTCAATTCATAATCTGTTGTTCTTATAGGAACTGATGGTAAAGTACTACCTAACTCTATATAAGAAGTCCCCCAAGAGCCTTCCAATTTAGGTCCATAAAGACGCTTATTTAGAGTATCAATATACCAATCACCAGCTTTACCTATGTTAGTAGGAGCCCCTACTCCTGCATATATTTTAGTTCCATCTTTCCCTGCTACGCCTTGCTCGCCTTTATCACCTTTATCACCTTTTTGTCCAACATTCTGACCATTACCTTTCGTACCAGCATCTCCTTTATCACCTTTGGCTCCTGTGTCTCCTTTATCACCCTTTGCTCCTGTATCGCCTTTATCACCTTTGGCTCCCGTGTCTCCTTTATCACCTTTAGCTCCGGTATCACCTTTATCACCTTTAGCTCCTGTATCGCCTTTATCACCTTTCGCCCCTGTGTCTCCTTTATCACCTTTAGCTCCTGTATCTCCCTTATCGCCTTTCGCTCCTGTATCGCCCTTGTCGCCTTGAATTCCTTTTAGACTAATAGGCGTTCCCCATCCTTGAGCTGTTTTAGCACCATAAAGATTAGTATTAGAAAGATCAAGGTAATAATCCCCTATGTTTCCTAAATTTTCAGATGGTGCTCCCATCCCTGAAAGAATTTGATTACCTCTCTGCACCTCTACTCTTTCAATAATTTTCTCAGTTTCTTTCCTACAACTGCTAACAGTTAGTGCTCCCAGCACTGCTACTGCTATTAAAATTACTTTTTTCATTTGTTTTTGATAAAATTAAATTGTTATTCTTACTCTCTTATAGGCTTTTCAGATACCGCCTTTGTCTTTCACATAAGAGCACAAAAAAGCGTGGGTACATTCCCCATACTTCCCTTATAGAGCCCGACCAAAGGCTGTGTGCCAAAGTAAAAAGGAATGCCCACGCTTATAACGCAGGCATTTCCACTTCACTTTTCCTAACACAAAAAATTGGTCGTTTTCTATAAGGAGGAAAATCGTAAAGCGAAACGCTAATTTATGTCTTTATGTTATTGTTTTTCTGTTTCTTTTAAATAGGATTTAAATGTTTTTTAAATTTTGTATTTATTTTCTATAACTCTATGCTAATTTTCTAGCATCTTCTAAAGATATTCCTGTTTCTGGAGATAATTCCCATTCTCTTAAGCGATTGTGCAACTCTTTTCTATAAGCATCAGAAATGGTATACTCCTGATCATCTATTATTTCAAAATTAAGTCGTTCGAGAGCTATTTTTGCATCACTTAGGCTAACTCCTTTAGGTGGTTTAATAGTAAGTGTTTCCATAATAATAACTTCTAAAATTTTGCGACAAATATACAACTATTTTTTAACTTAGCAGACTATTCTCTATAAATTTATCAAAATCTGATTCAAAAAGCCTATCTTGCACAATGCGATACTTCTCAAACTCGCTAAGAGCGTGTGCACGAGCTATTTCTGCGGTTATTTTGCCTGCGTCTTGCAATACTTGGCGGTCAGCAAATGCTAAAAAGCGATTCAAGCGTTGCTCCCAATCGCTCATTGTCATCGGTATATGTCGCAGTGCCATATCTTCTGCCATATCCAAATAAGCCGATACCAAACGTTGTAGCTGCGCCATTTCGTCCTCGGTTAGGTAGTTTTTAGCCACTACTACATCAAAAGGGTATATCTTGCCTTTAGGCGCATCTTTCCAAGTGCTAAGCCCCATATTAGTTTTTTCAGCATCAGCGCGCACATAAATCACCTCTGCAGCAGTATGTCCGTGTATCGCCCAATGCAATTTGTTTTGCACAGTAGCAAAAAAACGCTGTGTGCTAGCCGATTTAGGGTCATAATCGATAGAAGTAGTGTAAATATCCGTTATTTTCTGATAAAATTTGCGTTCCGACAGGCGTATTTCGCGTATGCGCTGTAGTTGTTCTTCAAAATACTTCTTCCCGAGTAGCGTACCATCGTTTTTTAGCCGCTCATCGTCCATCGCAAAGCCCTTAATGGTAAATTCTTGAATAATCTGCGTTGCCCATTTGCGAAATTGTACTGCTCTTTCTGAATTTACCTTGTACCCTACCGCTATAATTGCCGATAGGTTATAGTGCTTAGTATTGTACGTCTTACCATCATCAGCAGTTATCCGAAAATCTTGGATAACTGATTTTTCATCTAACTCATTATCAGAGAATATTTTTTGTAAATGATAATTAATCGTTCTTACATCTACATCATAAAGCAATCCCATCATTTTCTGAGAAAGCCATACGTTTTCATCGGCATAGAGACTTTGTATATTGCTCTCACCTGTAGCTGTCACAAAAGTAAGATACTCCGCTACTGAAGCCCGCACCATATCTTTAGTTGTTTTTTTTCTGTTCATCGATTACTATAATCAGGAGTCGCAAAGTTAGTGATTTATACAGAAATAAGCAAAAATTATTCACAGCATTTGCATTTAACTCTATGGCACAGTGCGAGATTTAAATGTACCTAAAGTTAAATGCCAATACTGTATACCTTACGTATAGGATGGGCGAAGGATGAGCGAACGATAAGCGAACGATAAGCGAAGAATGACCGAAAATTAATCGACCTCTGGTAATTAAAATTTTGTCAATTGACAAAAAAGTACTACTTTTGTAATAAAATTATAGATTTTCAAGAATACAATGAATGTAGAAACTGTTGCTTCAGAGCACGTAGCCACTGAAGCATTTCCTCAAGCTAAACCCAAATGGATTCGGGTAAAGCTGCCCACCGGCAAAAAATATACTGAACTGCGCAATGTAGTTGATAAATATAACCTACACACTATCTGTACTTCTGGCAGTTGCCCTAATATGGGCGAGTGCTGGGGCGAAGGTACCGCTACTTTTATGATTCTCGGCAATATATGTACCCGCTCTTGTGGTTTCTGCGGAGTGAAAACGGGTAGACCTGAAACCCTCGACTGGGAAGAACCTGAAAAGGTGGCTCGCTCTATCAAGCTGATGAATATCTCGCACGCAGTACTTACCTCTGTAGACCGCGATGACCTAAAAGATATGGGGAGTATTATTTGGGCTGAAACCGTAAGAGCTGTACGCCGTATGAACCCTAACACTACTATGGAAACGCTTATCCCTGATTTTCAAGGAGTAGAACGTAATCTTAACCGTATATTAGAGGCTGCCCCCGAGATTATCTCGCACAATATGGAAACAGTACGCCGCCTCACTCGCGAAGTGCGCATTCAAGCTAAATACGATCGTAGTCTGGGAGTATTAAAATATCTGAAAGAGAATGGTGCTAACCGTACCAAATCGGGTATTATGTTGGGATTAGGTGAAAAAGAAGAAGAGGTAATTGAAACTTTACACGACCTAAAAGAGGCTAAAGTAGACATCGTAACTATTGGGCAATATCTACAACCCTCTAAACGACACTTGCCTGTTAGAGCCTTTATTACCCCTGAGCAATTTGCTAAGTATAAAGAAATAGGTATGAGCTTAGGATTCCGCCACGTAGAAAGTGGTGCTTTGGTACGCTCTTCTTACCGCGCCCAAAAGCACTTGTTATAATCGATTTACCAATTTGCTAATAAAAAAAGAGACTGTCAGTTAATTTCTGACAGTCTCTTTTTTTAAATATCATTTCTAAGTAAAGTGTGTTTCAAAACAAACTCTAATAATAATAAGAGTCCTGCTACAAGCACCCACCATCTGAATTTCTCATCTACTTCGGTATATTTAAATTCTTCTATCTTAGTAGTTTCCATCTGGTTAATCTCGTCGTAAATCTGTTGCAACTTCTGGTTGTTAGTAGCGCGGAAATAACGTCCTTTAGTCACTTGGGCTATCTTCTTCATCAGTGGCTCGTCTATATCTACCTGCTGCATACGGTATATGATGCTGCCATCGGCATTCAGGGCGTAAGGCGACAATGCCATTCCGTTAGTACCTATCCCCACCGTATAGACTTTGATGCCGTATTCTGCTGCCAACTCGGCTGCCGTTTGTGGGTCTATAAAACCGGTATTGTTCACCCCATCAGTTAATAGGATAATTACCCTACTC
>NZ_KN390054.1:0-8826 GCF_000213295.2 Capnocytophaga sp. oral taxon 329 str. F0087 | reverse complement strand
ATAAACATCCCCCCTATACACATACTCCGCTGCGCCAGCTCGCGGACTTCCTTCAAAGGGGGAGATGTGACGGTCAATATACACGAGCTTTAGAATAGTATAATATACTTTAGAACTTACGTTAGTTAGTTAATTATTAAATTAACCTCGTAATTGTTTTTCTAAGGCGATTGCTTTAGGGAATAGGATATTATTCTCTAAGTGAATGTGGCGATTGAGGTCGTTTTCGAACTCTTGTAGCATAGCATAGGTTACCTTATAAGTGTTGCAAGCATCGGCTGGTGGAGTGTAGCCATTGGTTAGCTTAACGATTTCCTCGAAACGGTCGCCTTCAACACTGTGTTCGTGCATCATCATAGCGATAGGGTTTTCGACTGTACCAAAGTGGATTTCGCCCAAAGGCTCGCCTGACTGTTGCGCTTTTACTAAACTCTCGATGAAAGGGAAAAGTACGTTTTCTTCTTTTTGGAAGTGAGAAGCTAAATCGCGAGCACTTTCGTTGAAAATACGGTTGATTTCAAAAAGCTCTGGGTGACGGTCGCCGTGTACGCGGCATAGCTTATCGAGGAATTGCAAAAGCATAGAGGTTTTATCGCGTACGTATTGGTGGTGAATACGCACGATATAATTAGCCAACAGGTCGAGCGGCCAATCGCGTACATCTACCTCGTTGCTATTTCCCTTAGGAAGTGACTCTAATTCATTGATAAGCGCACTAGGAGCTACGCCCTTTTTATCGCACGCCTCTTCGATGGTACGACCGCCTTTGCAGCAAAAGTCAATACCGTGTTTTTTGAATATGGCAGCTGTACGGAAGTCGTCAGCTACTATTTGTCCGATAGTTTTATCAGTTAAACTCATAATAAATACTTTTTATTTTGGGTGCAAAGATACGATAAGATATAGAAATATAAAAGTGTTTGATGTCTTTTTTAAGGGAAAAACAAATTTTAACACACTTTTCTGTTTTAGTAATATTTTAACAGTTTATTTGGGTTTTCTGTCTTAAAAAGAGCTTTTTAAAATATAAAAATCATAATAAATCGGGTAAAGATACATTATTATCATCAACAAATAGAGGTATTTTTAGATAACGATAATAATTTTTTAGATTTTTTTAATAAAAATTTTGGTAGTTAATATTTTTGGTGTATCTTTGCATCGTTAAAAAATGATAGCGACTTTTTCATAAACCAAGAAACCAAGTGAAAACCAAAGCATAAACAAAAAGTTTTTTTCATAATTTTTATTTTTAAGTTTTCTTTTTTATTATTAAATTCAAAAAGAGGTTACCTAAGGGATTAGGTGCCTCTTTTTTCATTAATAGGCTGCTTATTTGACAAGGTTGTAACACGATGAGACAAGTATTTGCACCGCCCACAAAAAAGGAAGAATTTTGCAGCGTAAAACAAAAAAGGACTACCGCGAGGGTAGCCCTTTTTATAGTATCAAATCATTTTTCTAACGATAAAGTGTGAAGTTTCCTTTGAAAGTTCTGTTGTCGTCTTCATCGCTGAGTTCGACTATATACCAGTAATCGCCTGCTGGCATATCTCTACTTTCATACTTACCGTCCCATTCTTCGCCATAGCGTATTACTTTGAGACGGCGTCCGTAGCGGTCATAGATGCTCGTTTTGATAAACGGATACTTCTCTATGTTGCGCGGTGACCAAGTGTCGTAAGTACCATCGCCATTAGGAGTGAAGTAGTTAGGGATGAACACATCAAAATACTCTTCGTAGAATGTCTTAGAGACGGTACATCCGTTGAGGCCTGATGAGTCGTAAGCTACTACATTGACTATCTTATACACCTTACCGCTAACAGGGTCGGTATAGTCAGGGTCAGTACGTTTGAGTTCGTATAAGTTGTTTTCGTCATAGAATTGACCATTGAACTCGTACTTATACGGTTTCTTACCTCCTACTGCCTCTACTTGTAGCGTATTGACTACAGTAGTAGGTGTTTTGACGATATTAGAGATTTGGTAAATCTCTTCGATGCTTATCGGTTTTGAAAGAGTATGAGAACAGCTATTCACCTGCCCAGTAAGCGAGTGTACTGAAGTATAGAAGAACTGAATAGTTTGGGTAGCTATACTTCTATCAAAACGCGTTTGGTCGATATAACCAACGTTATAACCGTTATTACGAGAGAATGTCAGTGGTACTGTAGGAGTAGTAACTCCGTTGTAAATCAGATAAGTCATATTATTAAAGTTGACATCATCTTTAAATCTGACTTCTATCCACGTAGTAAACTCGTTATTATCGCAATTGTAGCCTTGTTTTATTTCGGCTTCCATATCAGGAGCAGAAATCACCTTGAAATCGTAAGTAGGCGACATTGTACAGTAGCCACCGTTACCTTGTCCGGCATCGGTTATCTCTATGCTATAATCGGCTGCTGGTAGATTGCCCACTGATACTGGAGTGCTAGTATAAACCCCTGACTCATTATGATAAATGATATTGGTAAACTTATCAACTACTTTTACGTTATAAGGAGGGCGACCGCCTTGTACATAGAAAAGCATACCACCTGTAGTTTCACCATAACATACTTGTAAGTTTGCCGAAGTTACTGATACAGTGATAGGTTTAGGCTCTATCACTTCTATTTGCTCTTTGCGAAGTACACAACCCCAAGTATCCATTATTTCAAAGGTATACATACCTGGTGTAAGGTCTTCGAACTTAGCATTATCGTATTGAGGACCTTTTGTTGCATAGTTATTATCAATAAGCGAGTAATAATACCTGCCAGAACCTCCGCGTATAGTACTAGTAATAGCCTCAATAATACCATCAGTACTTCCGAAGCAAGTAGCGTGCTGAGTAACCGTAATTGTACCTGTTATTTGGTCAGGATGCAATATGGCCACCTCGGTAGTACCAGAAGCAGTAGGACAGCCCCACGCATCGGTGATAGTGATAGTATAGGTAACCACCCCTCCTGGAGTGCCAGTAGAAGCTAAGTTCTTAAACAATACGCTATCGCCTTCTAAATTGATAGTATCTTGACCGGTGATAGAACCACCACTGATGTTGACTGTATAAGGTGCCCAACCTCCGGATACGGTTACCATTATTTCGGCACGGTCATTTGAACAAGTAACACTTGCTGTTTCTTGAGAGAAGACTGTAATTGGGTTTTCAGCCTCTATCAATTCGAAAGTAGTGTTAGCTGAGCAGCCTGTGATAAGTGAGGTAGCTTCTACACGGTATTTACCAGCTGACAATGATATATTAGCTATTTTTCCAGGGGTAAGTGTACCGTTAGTAGTACCACTAGAGACAGCACTATTGGTAGTCATATCGTAAATGACATAGTTGAAACCATTAGCTACTTGGTCGCCGTCAGAGAGTCGGCTATCAGTAAGTTCAAAGGTTACTTTTCCTGAGCCACCTTTACATTGTATGCGCTCAATATCTTTAGCTTCTAACAATAGGGTACGAGGGTCAAGCACTGTATAGTTGGTACTTATTTCGCAACCTGTAGACTCGTTCTTAGCTGTTACCACATAATAACCAGCCTCGGTAATAGATACTACCCCACTAAGAGTCAATGCGGTAGCTGTTCTGGTAAAGAAAGCAGCTGGTTCGCCTATCTTAGTAATAGTATAAGTTATTAGCTCATTATTATAAACTGTAGTTGTGCTTAAGGTTATATCGATAAGTTCTGTACCATTAGCACAAGTAAGCACTTGAGTTTGACTAACTGTTAGGGCACTCATTATTAGAGTAGATGAGATAGTAGCCCTCGTACTAGTAGCTGAGCAACCATTGCTATCGTATACTTGTACATAATAATCGGTATCGGCAGTGAGGTAGTTAGGCAATGTATACGTATAGTCGGTAACATTGTCTTCTACAGTCTGCTGATTTACCAAACGATTAGTAGCAACCTCGCGGAATTCAACTCTTGTGTAAGGAGTAGTACCTCCTGTTACAGCACCGAGATTGAATGTTAGTTTTGGATAAGCTGATTCGCCTGTTAAGTATCCGTATTCATCGCGCTCGCACTCGTAATCTTTCTTAGTGAGAGCTCCTGCAGTTACGCTTACTACATCAGGAGATGTAGCTGTAGCTACTGTACTTACGGTACAGCTACGTACTGACTCGGCATAGATGATATAGCCTTTGCCTCCTAAGGTAATAGGCCCTGAAGGTACACCAGAGATAGTAGCATAATTGTTATTAGGCGTTATAGAAGCCGTAGCTACTGGCAAGCCATTAGTATCAGTAATACTAAACACATAAGGACCTTCGGCTACTGGGGTAACTTTCACCCTAATAGTGGCCTGATCACCATAGCAAGCTGGAGTAGAAATAGACATTACTTCTATTTTAGGTAACTCTGGTTTTACTATACTGAAGTCTAAGGTTTTAGCACACTCAGCAGCTGTACCAAAGAGAGCATCGTCATACACATTGATACGGTAGCTACCTGCTGTAAGAGCATAAGTTGCTCCGTCTATCACATAGGTAGTAGCACTACCTATATTGTTGGCAGTGATAAGTGGAACGGCACGTTCTGTAGCGGTACCTGCTCCTGAGATACGATATAAACCTACACGATAAGTACCTGAACCTCCTGTTATATTCTTAACAGTGATGGTAGCAACTCCTGAGCCACAAGGTACTAATGAAGTATGTTCAGCTTCAAACTTTATCATCTCGTTCACCTTAAAGGTAGTGCTGGTCTCGCAACCATTAGCATCGCGTATAGAAAGAGTATATGAAGCTACATTAGGAGCTAATCGCACTGGCAAGAGCACTTGTTTATCGGCAGGAGCTGTAGGTACTGTTAGGTTTTGCCAGTTATTGATACCGTCTATCTTGTATTGGTGTTGCCCTACTCCTTTGGTAGTAAACACTACATTGATAGGGTAATCAACATTTTCGCTACAAGCATCTTGTACATCAACTGATGCTATACTTGGACTATCATCTAAGCCTACATATACTACTGTACTAGTAGTACATTCAGCATTATCGCGGATATATACACGATAGTAGCCAGAAACTACATCACGTGAAGTGCTATGTTGATTGACAATAAAGGCATTGTCTAAGGCTGTACCTGAAAGTACTGGTGCCAATGGAGTGGTAATAGACTCATAGTAATACTGATAAGGTGCCTGACCACCTTGTGCGTCCACTACTATCTTACCTTTACCTATATCTTGAGGTTGTTGGCAGGTAGCTTTTTTAGCTACTGTAACTGAAGCCGTAAGCTGAGAGGTAGACCTACCTATGGTAAACTCTTCAGTACCTTGGGTACAACCCAAGCCCGCATCAGTAAACAATACAAAGTAACGCCCTGGAGGGATACCCTCTATGGTAATATCTTCACCTATTGAGGCTGTACCTGTAAGTGTTTTCAAACCCCATACAGGATGATTACTTCCTGTTACATCAGTAGGTTCTGTAAGCAATGGGTGTGTAGGTGGGTATTTGTACACCGCATAATTAACACTTGTACCAGGCCAATCTTTCAAGTTAATGAATACCTTACCATCATTAGCATCGTAGCAAGTAGTAGGTTTGGTACCATTCACTGAAGTTTTTAGCGGAGACTGAGTAGGCACAGGTATTTTAGCTTCTTTAGTAAATGAACAGCCTGTAGACTTATCATATACTACAAAGGTATATTTCACACCTGGTATCATTCCATTAGGTCCTCCTGTAAAGGTATAAGTAGCGGCTTGTACTATAGAATAACCATCAGATAAGGTAGTAGTAGCCAAATCACCCATTCTATACCAAGTTGTAACGATAGTAGTACCACTTACTGTATTAGTATAAGTATGGCTTGGCAAGTATGGATTGATAGGCATCGACATACCATCTTGGTATACAGCTATATATTGTTCTGCCCCTATACCAGAGCCTAACTTATCGTATACTGATACTGCTAGTCCACCAGAGTTGCCTGCACAACCTGGAGTACCTACAGGGCGTACATCTAGACCGTTGGCTTCAGAGTTGATATCAAACTCTTGGGTATACTTACAAGACTTGCTGTCTTCTATCACCACTCGGTATCTACCAATGTCCATATTATCAAATTCTACATTGGTATCGGTAAGCACACCTGTACGTACCTCTACACTAACTCCGTTCTTAAACACGGTAACTGTAAACGGAGCGGTACCCCCTGAGCTTACCAAAGCGGTAATCTTAGATTTCTGTACAATATTAGAACCTGTACATTTCAAGCTAGTATGGGTAATGGTTGCTACCATTGCAGGCACTTGAGTAATTGTTAATCCCACTGGCACAGACTCGCAGCTAGCACTATCTTTTATAGTAATAGTATAAGTACCTGCTGCTAAGCCCGTGATATCAGAGATTACAGAAAGTTGACTAAGAGTAAGTCCGTTGTTAAACAAGAGTGTATATGGTGGTGTACCACCTGCTATATCGCTGCTATTGATACGTATCTTACCAGAATTAACACCTGCACAGTTTACTGGCTCGACAGTAGGTGTAACAACGAAGCGTGGTATTTCCCTCTTCACTTCTTGTTTAGGTGATACTACCTCGCAATAGTCGCCGTTATCCATTTGATAACGTACTTTGAAGTAGTAATCGCCTTCTACACGAGTTTTGAATACGTATTCGTTGCCCGATTTAACTAAGCTCATACCTGTAGGGATAGCCACACTAAAGTTAGTGGTAGGCGAATTGCTCCACAAGAACTCGCGTGTACCGGCTTTACCACCTGTATAAGTAATGCTAAACACCGCCTCGCTATTGGCTGCACAGCCTAAAGCTATAGTTTTAACGGTTTGCATTCTGAGCGGGTTATCAATTGTATAAGTTGTACTAGTAACGCACGAGCCGCCATCACGTACCCATATATTATAGGTACCTGCAGTTAAATTATTATATATCATAGTAGTGCCGCCAGCAGTAGAACTGCTTTCATAATTAGCACCACCATCTTTACTAAACTGATACTCACCATTACCGCTGAGTACGTTTACTTGTATACTTCCGTTAGAGCCTCCTGAGAAACAAGGGTCTAAATCAATTACTTCTATCTTAAGTGGCTTAGCATTAGTAACCTCTAAGGTAGCTGAGCCCACACAGCCGTTAGCGTCTTCTACCTCTATACGATAGTTGCCCACACTTAGGTTAAAGTCAGCCTCATTATTAACTGCTGGCTGAGTAGCGGTAGTACCACCAAGTAACGGTATAGCACGGAAAGTGCGGTAAGGCTTAGCCCCTCCGTCTCCAGTTAAATGTACAGAAGCAAAGGTATTAAGACAAGTTACTGGCGCCTCAATAGTAGCTGTAACAGTTAGCGGTACTGGTTTCTTAATAGTATAAGTAATATCTGCTCTACAGTCAGGGTCGTTTGTTTTTCTAAAATACATAGCCCCGTTAGTAACTGCCGATAGGTTAGTAATGGTAGCAACCCCTTGAGTAGCTGTAGTAGCCAATAGGGTAACGGCCGTCCAAGTAGTAGTGCCTTGCAGCTGGTATTCTATAGTGTTGCCACCAGCATTATTCACCATTAAATACATAGAGCCATCACCGGTACCACATTTCTCATCATAGGCAGTACCTCTGACGCTAAATTGGCGGTTTCCTTCAACATTTACTGACACTCCTTCAGTGCGTATTGAGCATAACTTAGTAGGTTGCGATAGAGCAATATCATCTACAGCTAAGTAGTTAGCATTAGCAATATTGCGAAGCTCAAACTCTACTGAGTTATAATTGATTTGCGAAGCTGCAAAGGTTATTTTCTTATTCACCCAAGCTCCAGTACGCTGTAGTTCGCCTAAGGCTTTTTCTTCATATATAGCACGGTTACCAGGGTTATAGAGACGTACCACTAAGTTAGGATTGTTTTCACCTATATAGTTACTTGGCAATAGGTTAAAGAGATTCATTGTTACATTAAGCTCTTGTCCTACTACCACATCCTTAATAATACGTCTGTACACTACCCCCTCATCGCTAGTACGATTAGTAGAGCCACCATTGATAGCCAAGTATCTACCATCAGTTACCGCAGAGGCATCTGTTGGCGTCGGACTTACCCAATTAGTCTTACCAGGCACTTGGCGGGTAATCATATACTGATTACTTTCTAACGAAGTACCATTAGAGTTACATACGATAAAGATATTATCAGTATTACAAGTATCTAATCCTGTGCCAAAGTCTTCCTTAAACAAGATATTAGGAGTAGTACCTGTCACATTAGCAGGTGTATAAATAGCATATACGCTATAAACTCCTGGCGATAAGGTAAATACATTAGAGGTACGCGTTTCGCTGATAGTACCATCCGATTTGGTGAGTTGGTATTGGTATACTCCACCTGTAGGATTAGTAGTAATAGTGAAAGTACCTTTACCCTCGCAGTCATAAGTTACAGCAGTGCTAGTAACGGTAGCGGGTACTATAGGCGTTATCTTTATAGGTATTTCAAGGGTACACTTATTGCTGTCGCGTACATATACCACTGAGGCAGTCGAGCCTACCATCAGCACATTATTAGTGCTGTAGTTCACATTATTAACACTGTACTCATAGCCTGTACCGGTACCACCCGACACGTTATTAACAATTACCTTGTACTGCTTAGTAGGCGAATTGGTATCGCACGATATATCTTCAGCAACCCCTGCATAAGCGCGTAGGGTAGTAACTTCATTCTTAATCTCAATATTAGGGTTGTTATATACACAAGTTACATTGCTTGACAGCTGAATTCTTATTTCTAATTTATACTTTGCAGCTGTTAAGTTATAAAAATACCCTGTAGTATTTGAAGAAACAAGTGTTTCTCCTCCTAAATC
>NZ_KN390053.1:8572-9462 GCF_000213295.2 Capnocytophaga sp. oral taxon 329 str. F0087 | reverse complement strand
GTTCATCAATAATAGCCAAGCCCAAGTTAGCAAACTGTACCTTATCTTCTAACAAGGCGTGAGTGCCAATGAGTATAGAAAGACTCCCCTCTTGCAACTGCTCATCTAAAATACGGCGCTCTTTGGTTTTAGAAGAACCTGTTAGTAAAGCTACACTTATACCTGTATTTTGCAACAGGGCACTAATACTCTGGTAGTGCTGGGTAGCGAGAATTTCGGTAGGAGCCATTAAGCAGGCTTGAAAGCCGTTATCTACCGCTAATAGCATTGTCATCAGGGCTACTATGGTCTTGCCAGAACCTACATCACCTTGCAAAAGTCTGTTCATTTGAGCATTTGAGCCTAAATCGGCACGTATTTCTTTAAGCACTCGTTTTTGAGCGTTCGTCAGAGGAAAGGGTAAATGGTGATTATAGAAGTTCATAAACGCATCGCCTACCTTTCTGAAAGGCATTCCTTGAAACTTCTGCTTCTGCAGTAGATTTTTGCGTACTAACTGTAGCTGTATGTAAAAAAGCTCTTCAAACTTCAGGCGCACAGTAGCTTTGGTCAGCATTGATTGGTCAGCAGGGAAGTGAATGTTGCGCATCGCTTCCTGCTTACTAATTAGGTTTAGTGTCTTGCGTATTGAAGCGGGCAGGTTCTCCATAAACTGATAGCCTACCTCTTCGAATACCGTATGTATAAGTTGCCGCATCACACGGTTGCTGACTCCGCGCTTAGTTAGCTTCTCAGTAGAGGGATACACCGGCTGTATGCTGCTGTGCCCTGCCTTGTTGAAATCGACAAGCAAGTCCATTTCGGGGTGAGGCATAGAGAAAATACCTCCGAAGTGATTGACTTTGCCAAATATGACATAGGATTCGTTTAGCTTTAGGCTATCGCTTATC
>NZ_KN390053.1:0-8074 GCF_000213295.2 Capnocytophaga sp. oral taxon 329 str. F0087 | reverse complement strand
TATCCACTTGTGTCCTTTGAACCATACTAACTCCATTTGCCCCGTTTCATCTACAAAAGTAGCTACTAAACGCGCTTGCTTCTGCTGTGCTGAGGCTACCGTACGCAAGTTTACAATCTTACCAATAAGCTGTACTTCGGCATTATTATTTTGTAACTCATTGATTTTATAAAACTTGGTACGATCTATATACCGGTTAGGAAATAGGTTTAGCAAGTCTTGATACTGCTCTATGCCTAATTCGGACTTAAGCAGTTCTGCCCGCTGTTTGCCTACCCCTCGCAGGTATTCTACAGAAGTATGTAAAAGATTTGGCACTTGTGTCATTTAAAGAAATGAATGTTTTTGGTGCAAAGATAGTGATAATTTGTCAATTTGACAATTTGTCGATTTGACAAATTAGGTAAAACAAACGAAATTATTGGGTTAGTGGGAGGGCTCAGAAGGCTGAGAGGGCTGGAGGTAGCATATTTTTCTGGTTTTTAGGCGATAATTAGACGTTTGGATTTCGCTCATCTTTCGGTAATCCTTCGGTGATCTTGTATTCTTCCTATATCTAAAGTAAAGGGAAGCTATAGAAGAAATTTTTTCTGAAAGAACTGAGAAGGCTGGGAGGATTGAGAGGGCTGGGAAAAGTGGGACAGGTGAGACAAGTGGGAGGGCTGAGAAGGCTGAGAAGATTGTCACGTTCTAAAAATGGTTAGCAAATGAGACAAATAAATATGGTACAAATTTTGCATTCTTTCTTCATTGGCAAATTAGCAAATTGACTCATTATGATTATCATTCCTAAAAACTACGTATCGCCTTATGGCATTATGGATACCGAACGCGCTATCAAGCTTATTAAAGATACTTTTGAAACTACTTTGGCTCGTGCGCTTCACCTCACTCGTATCTCTGCTCCACTGTTTGTAAAACGCGCTACAGGACTTAATGACGACCTGAACGGTGTGGAACGCCCAGTGAGTTTTGAAATGAAAGACGCTGAAGGACAGACTATTGAAATTATTCACTCGCTCGCTAAATGGAAGCGTTTGGCACTAAAGCGTTATGGCATCAGCCTACACGAAGGTATTTATACCGATATGAACGCTATCCGCCGCGATGAAACCTTAGACAATACACATTCTATCTACGTAGACCAATGGGACTGGGAAAAGGTTATAGCCCCTACTGACCGGACTTTGTCGTACTTGCAACAAACAGTAAATCAGCTTTATAATGCTTTTTTGGAAACAGAAGCTGCCCTTGTAGCTCATTACCCCAAGTGCAAGGCTTTCCTGCCTAAAGAGGTGACTTTTATCAGTTCACAAGAACTTGAAGACCGCTACCCTACTCTATCGTCTCAAAAACGCGAAGAAGTATTTGCTAAAGAAAAGGGCGCTATTTTCATCACTCAAATAGGAAAAACACTACGCTCAGGTAAAAAACACGACAACCGCGCCCCTGACTATGACGATTGGGAACTAAACGGTGACCTTATTTTATGGAATCCGGTGTTGGACAGTGCCTTAGAATTATCGTCTATGGGGATACGCGTAGATGAAAAATCATTAGCAGACCAATTGCAAGTGGCTAATGCTGAACACCGCAAAAGCTTAGACTACCACCAAATGCTCTTAAAAGGAGAGCTCCCTCTGACTATTGGTGGCGGTATCGGTCAGTCGCGTATTTGTATGTTGCTTATGCAGAAAGCACATATAGGGGAGGTACAAGCCTCTATCTGGACAGATGATATGCTGCTGCTTTGTGAAGAAAACGGCATTCAGTTGCTGTAATTTAAATAAAATGTTGTACATTTGCACTGCATTACGTGAGATAAATGCGTTATTACAAACTAATGAAAATAACAAAACCCAATGAAAAATAAGACAAATATTTTTGTACTTTTATTCTCAATTGCTACCACAAGCCTTATGGCACAGGAGTTACTTCCGCTATCTTTGCGCCAAAAAGAAGAACTAAAAAAACAATCGTGGGTACGCGAAACTCCTTTTGAACCGGTGAAAGTAAAAGATATGGGAAACCGTATCAGTGCTTTGGCTGTGAACCCTGCTAATGCTAGCCATTTCGTAGTGGCTCCTCATCAAGGGGGGGTGTGGCTTACCCAAAACGGAGGGGAGACTTACCGCGAGCTATGCACTACCCTGCCCTCACAAACGATTACAGCTCTGGCAATGAATTGGCAGTCAGGTACGTTAGCAGTGGCTACTCCCTATGGATTATTCGTTTCTACTGATAATGGCAAAACTGTTGATTTTAGGGGACTTGCTGGACTTAAACACATCACAGCCATTTATCTATCGCCCTCTAATCCTCAAGAGATAGTAGTAGGCGTATTAGGCAATAAGTATAAAACAGATGAAAAGCGCGGTATCTTCAAAAGTAATGATGGAGGCAAAACGTGGCAGCAAAAGCTATTTGTAGGTACTCGCACGGGTATCAGCGACATAGTAGCTACCCCTGATGGCAGCACTCTACTAGCTACCGCTTGGGAGATAAATGACAGTCCGTGGAATAGTGTGCCTTACGGCAGCAATAGTGCCATCTACAAAAGCACTGACAAGGGCAACACTTGGACGAAAATAACGGCTAACAATGGTTTTCTAAAAGGTAATGCCATAGGCAGAATAGGAATTAGCTGTGTAGATGCACAAACCTATTACGTTGTAGTAGACAACCGCAACTATAAGAAAAAAGAGAGCAGTAACAGCCTACAAAAACAGACTCACTTACAGCTTACCGCTCAAGATTTTGATGGTATGAGCAAGAGCGATTTTCTCGCCTTAGACAACAGTCGGTTAAATCGGTTTTTATACAACGTAGGAGAAAACAAAAAGTACACCGCTCAACACCTGAAAGATATTATTAGTGCTGAAGTGACCTCGCCCAGCAAGTTACTCAACTTTTTAGGCACCAGCGAAAAAGAAGTTATAGGAGCTGAAATATACCTCACTACCGATGGGGGTACTTCGTGGCAAAAAACAAACACCCAACCCTTAAATGATGTGTATTACCAAAATGGCGAACGCTTTGCCTCTATCAGTGCTGACCCTGCCGACAAAGAGCACGTACTTATCGGTGGTTACCCTTTATTGGAGTCAGTTGATGGAGGAAAAACGTGGCGCAGCAAACAGCCTGTAAATCTTGGAAGTGGTTATGAGCAATTATATCAGCAGCAAGGCACCCTATTTTGCACTACTCCGTATGGGCTAATGCTTTCTTACGACAGTGGACGTACTTTTGCGACTAAAAACGTTCCTCAAGCGATGAATTTTGAGCAATTGACATATGACAACGCTAACAAAACACCTTACTTTATTAGCAAACAAGGCGTACTGGCCAAAAATAACGCACAATGGAATATCTTTAAGCTCCCTATTAACCGTTTAACCTTTGGAAATGAGACCTATGCAGCTGCCTCTTACGGTCGTTTCTTTACTTTTTATCCTAATAAAGACCAACAAACAGCCTTGGGCACTATGTATTACGGCGAAAGTAAAGCCCCTTTGCGTTTTGGCAAGTACGCTCCTCTATTGGTTTCACCTCAAAATAAAGACATCATTTATATAGGAAGCAATAAATTGCATATCTCTTTAGACAAAGGGCGCAATTGGCGCACTATCTCTGACGATGTAACCAATGGGAACAAACAAGGTAACAAGGCATATGGCACTATCTCGGCAATAGCAGAATCGCCTTTTATGTTTGGCTTGCTATACACAGGTAGTGATGATGGTATGATATACACTTCTGACAATGGAGGTGTATCGTGGAAGCAGATATACAACGCTTTCCCTCGTGCACTACGCGTGAATAACCTTATTGCCTCAAAACATCAGCGCAACCGCGTACTCACCACCCTTATAAGCACTGATGAAACGGCTACTGACCCTTTTATTTTCATCAGTAATGACAATGGAAAAAGTTGGACAGACATTCGTTCAGACCTGCCTGACAGCAGGGTAAATGTACTAAAAGAAGACCCTATAAACGAACAAATACTATACGCTGGCACTGACAACGGTTTGTACATTTCGTTTAACTTAGGAGAAAGTTGGCAACCTTTTAGCAAAGGGCTGCCTGAGACAGGTATCGCCGACCTTATGATAGACGAAAATACCGGTGAAATGACGGTAGCTACCCTAGGGCGTGGGCTTTATCGCACCTCTATAAAGATGATGCAAGAACTGCGAGTAGCTATTACCTCACAAGAATTTTACCCCTTTGAAGCCCCTATCAGCATAAACTATTCGGCTAAATGGGGCAATGCTGCTAATGAATGGGAAGAGCCTCTAAAACCTACTGTATACAGCTATGCTTTTGCTTCAGAAGAAGGATTATCAATAAACGTAAAAGTAATGAAAGGTAAAATTACCCTCAATGAGTTTATTTATAAAACCAACAAAGGGTTTAACTACATACCTTACGACCTTACTATTTCGGCAGAAGGCAAAGTAGCCTATGAAAAAAGTGTACAGAAGATATTCCTGCCCACTGCAACTGACGGCAATGTATATCTGCCCAAAGGGCGTTATACCCTTGTATTCACGCTGCCCAACGATTTTGAAGAAGAAAGAACGTTAGAAGTGAAATAAATTAAATAATCAATACTATATGAAGTCTTTTTTACCAAGTATGTTTTATTACGGGTTTCCTGTAGTACTCCTTACTACTATTGATAAAGACGGAAACGCCGATGTTACGCCTATTTCGTGCAACTTTACCTTAGGCACGAATGCTGTGATAGCTCTTGTAAAGCTAAACAAAGCCTATCATAATGTAATGGAAGTACCCGAAGTGGTATTCAACCTGCCTTCGGCAGAAATGTGGGAGAAAGTAGAGGCAATAGCCCCCTATACTGCGCAAAACCCTGTACCCCCTCAGAAAGTAGGTAAGTACGCTTATACTGACGACAAGTTTGCTATAGGTGGTTTTACCCAATTGCCTTCTGAAAAGGTTCGTGTTCCTCGTATAGCTGAGTGCCCTATACAAGCAGAAGCCGTAGTGAAGCAAGTGAATGACCGCGGCACATACGCCCTAATAGAGCTTGAGTTTGTTCAAGTACACGCTGAAGACCATTTAGTGATGGAGGAAAACAAAATCAATCCGTTAGCGTGGGAACCTCTTATCTATAACTTTAAGCATTATTATGGCTTAGGAGAGCACAAAGGACTTAATTTTACTATTAAATAGCCTTAGCTGTTAGTAGTTAGTTATTAGCCGTTAGCTGTTAGTTATTAGCCGTTAGCTGTTAGTTTGGCTAGCAGCTAATAACTTTTATAAAAAAACTAATAACACACTTGCTAATTAAGAATTTATTATTACCTTTGTGGTATCAATTCAAAAAACCTAATATTATGATGAGAAAAACAACTAAAACCGTACTGTTACTTTCATCAATGGGGCTAATGATAGCCTGCGGAAATAACAAAAAAACAGAAAACACAATGAGTGAAAACACAAATGTAGACAAGGGAATTGCCCTTGCTGAAATGGACACTACCGTGCGTCCGCAAGATGATTTCTACAATTATGTAAATGGTACTTGGGCTAAAACTGCCCAAATACCCGCTGACAAACCTACGTGGGGTTCTTTTCATATTCTACGTGAGAAAACCGATGAGAACTGTCTGCTTATTTTAGACAATTTGCTAAAAGAAAACTTTGAACAAGGCACTGAAGGACAGAAGATAAAAGACCTATATGAATCTTTCATAGACTGGAACAAGCGCGATGCTGAGGGACTAAAACCTATAGAAGGCTATCTAAACAAAATTGATGCTATTAAAACGCTTGCTGACCTTCAAAAATACTTAGAAGAGGCTACTAAAGAAGGTGAAAACCCTATCTGTGCTTGGGGCGTGTATGCCGATATGAAGGATTCTAACACCAATACCGTTTATCTTGGTAACTTTAGCATCGGTATGGGACGCGATTATTATCAAAAGGATAATAAAGAGAATACTGAAGCGCTACAAAAATACCAAGATTACGTAGCTGCTATCTTCAAAGTGTTAAAAGATGACAAAGCTGCTGAAAAAGCTAAAAAAATAGTAGATTTTGAGCGCTCTGTAGCTAAACTAATGCTAACCAATGAGGAAGACCGCAACCCTAACCTCAGCTATAACCCCCAAACTATGGAGGAGCTTAGCAAATTGGTTAAAAACCTCAACTTGCCTCAATACCTCAAAAATGTAGGTGTAAATATTGATAAGGTGGTAGTTTCTGAAATTCGTTTGTACAAACAATATGACAAGTTTATCAACGAAAAGAACTTACCTCTGCTAAAAGATTACCTAAAATACCAATTGGTAGCTGATAACGCAAGCAACCTTACTAAAGAGCTTGATGAACTTTCTTTTAACTTCTACAATAAAGAATTGCAAGGACAACAAGAGCAACGCCCAATGAACAAACGCGCTCTAAGTGTTATCAACAATATTTTGGGAGAAGCCTTTGGTAAGCTGTATGTAGAAAAATACTTCCCTGCTAAAGCTAAAGAAGAGATGGTAACTTTAGTAGACTACCTCAAAAAGAGTTTTGCTCAACACATAAAAGAAGTGACTTGGATGTCTGATGCTACAAAAGAAAAAGCATTGGCTAAACTGAACAAATTCACCGTAAAAGTAGGGTATCCTGACAAATGGGAAGACTACTCTAAACTTACCATTGAACCCGCTGCTAAGACTGTTTATTTTGCTAACTTGCAACGCGTGAGCGAATGGGCTTACCAAAAGAGTTTGGAGAAAGTAGGCAAACCTGTTGATAAAACTAAATGGGGAATGTCGCCACAAACCGTAAATGCGTATTACAACCCGCTATATAATGAAATCGTATTCCCTGCTGCTATCTTACAACCTCCTTTCTTTAACTTTGAAGCTGACCCAGCAGTGAACTTTGGTGGTATAGGAGCTGTAATAGGACACGAAATGACCCACGGTTTTGATGATAGTGGTGCTGAGTTTGATGGAGATGGTAACCTACAAAACTGGTGGACACCTGAAGACAAAAAGAACTTTGAAGATGCTACCAAAGCTCTTGCTGCACAATTTGACAAGTATGAACCTGTGAAAGGCGTATTCGTAAACGGTACTTTCACTAGTGGTGAAAACATAGCTGACCTTGGTGGAGTAAACATCGCTTTTGATGCCCTACAAATGTATTTGAAAGACAAAGGACAAGTGGGTAAAATAAGCAACTTTACACAAGAACAACGTTTCTTTATCTCTTGGGGTACTGTATGGCGTACGCTTTCTAAAGAACAATACCTCACCAATCAAGTGAAGACAGACCCTCATAGCCCTGGTTACTTCCGTTCATTTGGTCCTCTTGTGAATGTTGATGCTTGGTATAAAGCCTTTGATGTAAAAGAAGGAGATAAACTCTATAAAAAACCTGAAGACCGCATTAAGATTTGGTAAGTTAGCACTGCACTGATGGTAACCCCTACCAATCCGTGCATTGCAACACTTTGCCCTACGAGATATAAATTCTTAATGTGAGTTTGTGGCATAAAAACGCTTTCCATTATATGGTCAGCGTTTTTTTTGTAGCCGTAAATAGCCCCCATAGCACTGCCTATATAGTCGCGGTAAGTAAGAGGGGTAGATGTGTAATAATAAGCGATAGATTGCTTGATAGTAGGGAACTTTTGGGCTACAACATCTAATAAATCTAAAGCGCGTTGGCGTTTGAAAAGTTCGTATTGCTCTCCCCTACCCTCTCCTTGAGTACAAGTACTAAAACTCTCTTGCCAGCGGTGTAGTTCATCAGGAGCCATATAGGTAAGAATAGTGATATTATCGGTATAAGCTCCCCCATTCTTTGGTGGATTCATAGAGAGCATATATGATAGTGGAAAATCATTAGTGGCATATTGTGCAGTGTTATACACACTATCATTATCCTTAAACCAGTAGATATTATAAGGTAAATAAAGGAAAATATTAGGCTTAAGCACCAAGTGCAATGAAAAAGCCGAAGCTGTAGGTTGCAGTCCCTGTACGCGCTTATAGAAAGAAGGTTTGAAAGCTTGCTTACCAGCTATCTGTAGTAATTGCTTTACATC
>NZ_KN390052.1:7157-10203 GCF_000213295.2 Capnocytophaga sp. oral taxon 329 str. F0087 | reverse complement strand
AAATCAAGGAAACGTTAACTTATTGAATAACAATCAGCAAAATTAAAAGTTACCTTTATGAATTGAATCTGCCTCTTATTAGTTATTTATACTTCGATATTTATTCGCTTATCCTTCGCTCTTCCTTCGCTGTTCGTATATCGAATGTAAAGGGTAAGAAGAAAGAGAAAAAATTTCTGTCTTGGCTATTTAAAAAGAAATGGCTATCTTTGCCACAAAACTTATTATTCTTTTTGCAGTGTAGCAAGCTGTGACTCGATTGTGATGAAATACTTTTTACTATTCTTTTTAGCGTTATTATCTACTGGCTGTCAGCTTTTTCAAGGACGACAGCAAGCAGGGGAGAATGTGGCTACTGAAGCAAAACAAGAGGAAGTGTTTGTGCCGGTAGAGAAGGAACTGTATGTGATTAAAGAAGGCACTATAAGAGATAAAGACTTTAAGATAAAGGGAGAGGCTTATTCATTTCCTTTTGGCGAAAAGATAAAAATAGTAGCAGAGGGAAAGGAATTTTATAGAACAGAAAGAGGAGACTATATAGAGAAAAATAATGTGGGAAATTGGGAGACTTTGAAAGCCCTAATCACCGATGAAATGCTTATACAAAATATTGATATCAACGGGAATCCTAATGATAGTATTGCTAAATATTTAGCTATAAACCAAATTTCTTATGAAGAATATCAAGAAGCCTTGAAACATAAAGTAGATTTTCTTATAGAAGATACTCTTTCGATTGTAAAAAAGAAAGGGATACTTACTTTTCCTTGTCAGCATAAAACAGTTTACCTAAAAGATCAACCTGATGATTTTGAGAATCCTTTTTCTACAACTTATGCTTATGTAGGGAATATGCCTGCTCTAAATCAATATTTAGTATTTGAAGATTCACAAGATTTTTATGCTTATATTTTTATAGACAAAACTACTGGTAAGCAAACAGAGTTTCAACGATTTCCCTTTCTATCTACTGATAAGAAGTATATCATTACAGTCGGTAGGGCTTATGAAGATTTAGTAGGAATTATTTCTTTATATCGTATAGAGAGTGTAAAACCTTTTAAAATAAATCTTTTAGTAGATGAAAGTACAAGATGGTGGGCAGCCTACGATTATTTTGATAAACAACCTATCTTTTTCAGTAAAAATGGCTATTTATATGCGTCAATGAATGTGGTAGCTAACTTTTTCGATGAAAAAGATGAACTTAACCCCCAAAGAATGTACATAAAGATAAAAATCAAGTGATAAAATAAACATTTGTGTGAATAACACTACATTAATATTATGAAATATATCGTTATCCTTATGGGACTATTTAGCTTTTTTAATACGCAGGCTCAAATTGAGCGTGTAGAACCGCCGTTTTGGTGGGAAGGTATGCAATATGCTGAGGTGCAAATATTGCTCTATGGCAAAAATATAGCGCAATATCGCGTGGAAAGCGACTTGCCTATCACTAATGTGCTGAAAACGGAAAACCCTAACTATCTATTCGTTACCATAGATACCAAAGGTAAAAAAGCAGGTAACTACTCGCTTTCTCTCTTGCAAAAGAACAAAAAAGTAGGTAGTGTAGCTTACGAACTAAAGCATAGACGCGAGGGGTCTGCTCTTAGAAAAGGCTTTGATAGCTCGGATATGATTTACTTGCTGATGTCTGACCGTTTTGCTAATGGTAATCCCAACAACAATTCGCATTCGGCTCTTACTGACAAGCTCAATAGAAAAGCTTCTGACGGTAGACACGGAGGGGATATACAAGGCATTATCAATCATCTGGATTATATACAGACCTTAGGGGCTACCGCTATATGGAGTACCCCCTTGTGCGAGGATAACGAACCGCAGCATTCGTATCATACATATGCCCAAACTGATGTCTATAAAATAGACCCTCGCTATGGTACGAATGAGGAATATATACAGCTGTCTAAGGCTCTGCACAAGCGGGGTATGAAGCTCATCAAAGACTATGTGACTAACCACTGGGGGAGTCAGCATTGGATGGTGAAAGACTTGCCTTGCTATGATTGGTTGCATCAGTTCCCAGGGTACGGACAGAGTACTTTTAGGATGAGTACCCAGATGGATAGCAATGCTTCAGAATGGGATAAAAAGTATTGTGAGAAGGGGTGGTTTGCTCCCTCAATGCCTGACCTTAATCAGGCGAATCCGTTGGTGCTTAACTACCTGACGCAGAATGCTATCTGGTGGATAGAGTACGCTGACCTTGATGGACTACGCGTAGATACGTATTCATACAACGACAAAGAGGGCATCGCTAAATGGACGAAAGCGATTATGGATGAGTATCCGCACTTTAATATTATGGGTGAGGTATGGCTCAACCAAAGCGCTCAGGTGTCGTATTGGCAAAAGGACAGTCCGATAAGTGCCATACAGAGCTATAATACTTATCTGCCTACAGTGATGGATTTTCCGCTTTTTAATGCGATAGGTGAGGCGTTTCGCGCTGCTCCGTCGTGGGATAAGGGTATGATACAGCTGTATGACAATTTGGCGAATGATTTTCTGTATAAAGATATTAATAACTTGCTTATCTTTGCTGAAAACCACGATACAGCACGTCTTAATCACGTATATACAAAGATAGCTGACTATAAGCTCATTATCAGTATGTTGGCTACAGCACGCGGTATTCCTCAATTGTACTACGGCAGCGAGATAGGTATGGCAGGCGACAAGAGCAAAGGTGATGGCCATATACGGCAGGATTTTCCTGGTGGTTGGGAAGGCGATGAGCAAAACGCTTTCACTGCTGCTGGGCGTACGGCTATCCAAAATGAGTATTACGATTTCACCGCTAAGCTTTTTAACTGGCGTAAGGATAAGGCTGTGATTCACTATGGTAAAACTAAGCAATATTTGCCTGAAAATGAAGTATATGTCTATTTTCGCTACAACGATACCGAGTCGGTAATGGTTGTGCTTAACAATAGCGAAAAGCCGCAAACGCTTCAGCTGAACCGTTTTGCTGAGAGTTTGGCGGGATTTTTGAGGGGTACAGATGTGGTATCGGGGA
>NZ_KN390052.1:0-6507 GCF_000213295.2 Capnocytophaga sp. oral taxon 329 str. F0087 | reverse complement strand
AGTTTGGCGGGATTTTTGAGGGGTACAGATGTGGTATCGGGGAAAGAGATTGTTTTAGGTGATACTTTGGAAATAGGAGGGAAGAGAAGTTTAATTATAGTGAAGAATGGTAAATGATAAATACATAAAGATTTTTTGTTTTATTTATATAATGACTAGCTTTCCTTTGTTGGCACAAGAAGAGAAACCTATCAATACTGCATTTCCTTTTTTGTTGCTCAGTACAGATGCCGTTTCTTCGGGCAGAGGAGGTATAGGAGTATGCACACCTCCTGATGTATTTTCACAGCAATGGAATGCCTCTAAATATGTATTTGCCTCAGCACCTTCAGCAATAGGACTTAGTTATTCGCCCTACTTGAGTAATGTAATAAAAGATGTTTTCTTAGGAAATATAACTTTTTATAAACGTACTAACAGAAGTGCGTGGGCGGGAAGTTTTACTTACTTTACTATTGGCGATGTAGCCCTTACTGAGGATATAAGTGAGGGGGCTTATCAGTTGGGTAACGTACGTCCTTCAGAATTTTCGATAGATTTTTCTTATAGTCTAAAGTTAGATGAGAGATTTTCTATGGGGGTTGTTAGTAAATATTTACAATCATCCTTATATCTTCCTTCTGATGATAAATTAATTGCACGAGGTTTTGCTTTTGACATATCGGGTTACTATATTTCTAATAAGCATTATTTAGTTAATAGTTTGGGAGAGTATATATTAGGATTCCAGCTTTCTAATATAGGTAGTAAAATAAAATACACTGATTTAAGTAAGGCGTATTTCATACCTACAAATTTAAAGATAGGAGGTAGCTATAATTTTTCTTTTAATGAGATAGATACTTTTTCGTTATTCACAGAAATAAATAAACTATTAGTACCATCAGTTTCTAATAATGTTGATTTTTTAGAAGGTATGATACAATCATTTACAGATGCTCCTAAAGGTTTTTCAGAAGAACTTCACGAAATTGATTGGGCGTTAGCGGGTGAATATAGCTATAAAAAAGATTTTTTTCTACGAACAGGTTATCATCACCAGCATAAGAACAAAGGGGCTAATCAGTTTATCAGCATAGGTGTAGGTGTAAAATATCAATCTTGGAAGATTGATTTTGGATATATTTTTTCAACTGTTTATACTCATAATTCAGCAAATTCGGGGTTAAAAATATCTCTACAATACCAAAATAAATAAAACATTTTTTTCTTTCTGAAGAATAGGATTATTCAAAATGATTTTGTAACTTTGCCTCGTATTTAATCCTTAATTATTGTTCCTATGTTTAGATTGTTATTTTTATGCAGTACATTATGTATTTATGCTCAGAAAGAATATTGTTTTCAATATGATAATGCGGGCAACCAAAAAGAGGTATTGTTATGCTATGGAGGAAATGCTAAAAAAGCATTTTTTGAGGACTCTTCTGATATCAGTAAAGAAACTTCTAATTCTCTTAGAATTACATTAGGAGTAGCTCCTAATCCTGCGAGAGACAATGTTGCAGTGTATTGGCATCACAGTGGGAATGCTGTGCTTAGAGAACTTGTCTTACTTTCAATAGAAGGAAAAACAATGTATAGTATTAAGAATGTAGTTATCAATAAGCCTTTTCATATTGACATATCAGGATTGTCGGCTGGGTATTATTTTTTAGTAGCTACATTTTCAGATGGCAGCAAGAAAGTGTTTAAGGTAATAAAATTATAAACACAAATCAAAAATGAAACGCTATTTATTATTTATATTAGTTCTTTATACATTAAAAGGAGAGGCACAGAAGACTTATCCTTTAGAAGCTATAAAGCGGACTTCACTCTATGAAGAACCGCTTGATATGCCCACTTATACAGCACTTCCCATTAGTAGTGCTATTAGTGCACGAAGTAATGGAGCTACTACTGTAGGGCAGACAATGGGAAACCTAAGTGTGTCGGAGACTGGAGCAGCTGTGTATACAATACCTATTGCTGTACCTCGAGGAATTAGAGAGGTTGCCCCTACTTTGGCACTAACCTATAACAGCCAAAGTGGTAATGGCATTGCAGGGTATGGTTGGCACTTAGCGGGGCTATCAGTAATAAGCCGTGTGGGGAGTACAAAATACCACAATGGTAAAATCAGCGAAGTGAATTTTACTAATACAGACCAGTTTGCTTTAGATGGACAGCGTTTGCTACTGAAAGAAGGAATACACGGTGAGAATGGTGCAATATATGAAACTGAGATTTTTTCGCAAGTACGTATTAGGGCAGTAGGTAAAAGTAAAAACGCTGCTTTTGGTCCTGACTACTTTGAAGTGCTTTATCCTAATGGGGCTAAAGCTTATTATGGAAGAAATTTGAAAGGGAATAGAGCACAAAATCTATTGGAATATGCACTTTCTCATTGGGAAGACGCGCAAGGAGTAAGTATAGAATATTTTTATACTACAGAAAATAACCGTTTGTATATTGATAGAGTTGAATACGGAGGAAAAGAGAAAGTGCTTCACACCATTAACTTTAAATATAAAGCTCGTAATCGTATAGAAAGTGCTTGTGTGGGAGGGAGTCGTTTTATAAATTATAGGTTACTATCAGAGATTAGAGTAACTAATAATAATGCTGATTATAGAAAATATATTCTTACTTATAACACTAACGCACTAAATTATAATCGATTAGTAGCTGTAGAAGAAATGGTAGGAGGAGAAAAGTATACACCTATTGAATTTAGATATTGGGATACTGCAAAAGGATTTAAAAATAATAATTTTAAGTCGGAAGTGCCCTTAGTAGGCGTTGACAATCAAAATTCGGCTGTAGTACCCTTAGACCTTGATGGAGATAATCATACAGATTTTGTAATGTATCCAACCATAGGAAAAGATGCTTATAAGAAAATATATCTTTTTGATGTTTTCAGGAAAAGTCCTTATCAACTTACAGGAGGTCTTCCTTTAGGATATACTTTTAAAGATATTTTTCCTGCAAAACTTGTTTTGAGTACGGGAAAATTATTTGATGGACAAGGTATTGTAACTACCCATCAAGAAAGTGATAAAGTTGTTTTTAACAGCTATGTAAAATCATCTATGACAGCTTTATCTTATCAGAACACAAAGGAATGGAAACTTCCTACTTATGAAGATAGAGGAAGAAATTATTGTAATCTTTTAATAGAAGAATGGAAAAAGCAGGGAGGGCCTCCTCATATTGTTGCAGAAAAGAAAAATATTTCATACAATGATTTGAAATTTTTATCAGGTGACTTTAATGGAGATGGACTCACTGATATTATAGCTATAGAATATCCTATTGAAAGAGAGACTTGCTTTATACAAATGCCTTCTTTCGATCAAATTCCGTTTGAACCCACTTGTGAAAGGTGTGAGTATACTAGAGATGATAGAAGAAGGGTATATTGGATTGATTTAGACAAACGAAATGAGAGTGAACATTCAGAAGGAATAGGTAATATGCAAGAAAGCATATCTTGGAATGATTTAGTTATGGCAATGGATGTTAATGGAGATGGTAAAACAGATATTATTCATATTACCGAAGGGGCTCTTTTTGTATATGAGATGGATAATTATCAGCATTTGCACTTGTTGTATCGGCATAATAGCAACTATATAAAATTAGGTATTTTTCATCCTATGGTAGGAGATTTTAATGGTGATGGCAAGATAGATTTCTTATTACCTACTGCTAATGAAAGTAAGGAGTTTGGTGTACTTACTAATACTGGAAAAGGATTTGATTATGAATTAAAAAGGTTTAGTTTTGCATTTACATCCAAAACGATTGAAGAAGTAGAACAAGTGGAAGATGGGGTAGATCATTACACAGGTGATCCTATTTATTATGACAATTATTATTATAGAAACTATTTTTTAATTCCTATAGATGTTAATAATGATGGCAAGACAGATATAGTGCAGTATGAGTCTACAAGATTTAATCTACCAAACACTAAATCAGACCAAATTCGCAATATAAAAGTATTTAATAACCAATCAGAAGGTACAGAACTTTCGTTTGTAGAGGGAGCTTCTAAAAGACTTATCAGTGGATTTCCGGCACATATTATTTTTTCAGCACCTGATGAGCGCAATAGAGTAATGGATATATCTTTTTTTTCGGGTAACTTGATAGAAACAGCTTACTTGCAAGAGAATAATAAAGAAGAACTTTTGCTTAGAGAAGTTTATAATGGAGGAGTACAAGAAAAAATATCGTATAAACCAATGGCTTCTGATACAGATATAGAAAAAGAGCCCATTTATAAAGCAGAAATCTATAGCGAAAACTATCCATACGTAGCTGTTGTAAATATGCAATCAGTACGATTAGTTTCTAAGTTAGAACGTGAAGGGGTTAGTATTCCTAAAACAGAACGTTATTTTGCTTATTATAATGCCATTACAAATACAGAAGGCTTAGGATTCTTAGGGTTTACAAAAATAGGAAGTACAAACTGGAATGAACCTTATAAATATAATAATCAAATCTATACACAAAAAGTAATGAATCCTCACTTAAGAGGAGCCTTAATAGAGGATTTTTCATTAAATTATATTGTTTCTACATCATCATATATACCTACAGATTATTTTCAAAAAAACTCCTACCAATACACTCATACCCTCAGTTCTAACAAAGTCTTTAAACTACAGCTTACTCAACAAACCACTGAAGACAGGCTTTTAGGACTAACTACTACTAATAATTTTACTTATGATGCCGAAGGTAACCTTACCGAACAACGCACCCAAACGGATGGTTATAGCCAAAGTACGCGTGTGAGCTATTTGCCAAAGAGTGAAAGTCCGTATTTTGTAGGCTTACCTCAAAAGAAAGAAACGACTACCACCTTAGCAGGTGATAGTTTTAGCACCGCTGAAACTTTTGCTTATGAGAAAGGCTTGCTCACTACTCATAAGACCCAAGGCAATGGTACGGGTTGGCGCACTACTTCTTATGGTTATGACGAGTACGGCAACGTAACTGAACAAACTGCCACCGCTGAAGATGGGCAACAACGCACCGAACGTTACACCTATGACCCAAGCCACCGTTTTGTAACGGCTCATACCGATCACGAAGGACAGGTAACCAAGTTTAGTTATAATAACAAAGGTCTGCTGGAAAGCGAAACGACTCCATTGGGACAAAGTACTCTTTATGCCTATGACCTTTTGGGCAGACCTACCCAAACCACAAATTTCTTAGGCAAGAAAACCACGATGCGCTATAGCTTTGACGGAGGTATTTTTAAAACCATTACCGAAAACGAAGAAGGCGCTTACAGTGCAGAGAGCTATAATACTTTAGGCTGGTTGTTAGAAAAAGAAAGTAACGATGCTTTTAACAACCACTATGCGGTTAGCTACGAGTACGACGGTATAGGGCAACAAGTAGCTGTAAGTGCTCCTCACCCCACAGGAGGTGCTTCTCAAAAGGCGAAGAGGACAGAATACGATGTATATGGACGACCTACCACTATCACCAGTCCCGAAGGTAAAATAACCCGCTTTACTTATGACAAGCTCAAAACCACTGCCGATGATGGACAGCAACAAGTGATAAGCACCCGCGATGCGCAAGGTAACATCGTAGAACACCAAGATATGGGTGGTACTGTGCGCTATACCTACTTTGCCAACGGTAGCTTAAAAACAGCTGACTATGGAGGTGCCATACAAAAGATAACCCAAGACGGATGGGGACGCAAAACAAGCCTCACCGACCCCTCAGCAGGACGATATACCTATCAATACGACACGTGGGGAAACCTCACCGAAGAGACTACTCCTAAGGGTAAGACCACCTTTAATTATGCGCAAGGCACCGACCGCCTCACCGAAAAACATATCACGGGCGATTATACCGATATGCGCATACGCTATACCTATAACGCCGACAAACTGCTTACCCAAATAGACAACCAAAACAAAGACGGCAATAACGACAGTTACCGCTATGAGTATAACGGACTCAAACAATTGGTTCAAACTACCGAAACCAACCCCCAAGCGGTATTTACTAAAAACTATACTTATGATGCCTTTGGACGTGTGCAACAAGAGACTACTACCGCCCAAACGGCAGGCAAACGTGTGAGTAGTGCCGTGCAATACCACTATGAAAATGGTGATTTGATAGAAATGAAAACACCAAGCGGAGCAACCCTCTGGAAACTGAGCGCAAGCAACGAATACGGACAGCCATTGAGCCTTCACAAAGGCAAAACCAAAGAACTTTTAGACTACAACTCCCATTTTCCTAAAACACAAACTGTACAACGGGAAGATACTCCGCTGAACGTATTGCAATACGATTTTAATACGCAAAGAGGACTGCTGAATCATCGTACTTATAGTTTTTATAACCAAAAAGAAGAATTTGCGTATGACCCTACTGACCGCCTCACCCGCTGGGGCAATGCCACTCACCAATACGATGAACGCGGAAGGATCACTGAGAATAGTGCGATGGGTACCTATGAATACACACGTA
>NZ_KN390051.1:7021-11102 GCF_000213295.2 Capnocytophaga sp. oral taxon 329 str. F0087 | reverse complement strand
TATTAAACAATCTGAAATTGATTTAAAATCTACAGACATAGACCGTTTGCAGGCTAAAGGGGCTTTTTTGCCCTCAATAAATGGTAATTTGTCTTACAATTTCAACAGTGGGAAGAATATCAACCCTGTGACAAACCAGTACGAAAATACGGTTTTTCAATCAGCTTCAGGAGGTATTGGGGCTGAAATGACACTTTTCGCAGGACTGCAAAACTGGCGTAAACTACAACGTGCTACCCTAAACCAAATGGCATCGGAATATCAGCTTGAGAAAGTAAAAGAAGATATTGTACTGATGATTATTAATGCTTATGCCGAAGTATTGAGCTATAAAGAACAAATAAAAAACCTAAAAGCACAACGTGAGGTATCGGAAGAAAGCGTAGAACGCACCAAAAATCTAATAGAAGCCGGTTCTCTACCAAAAGGCGATATTTATGAAGCTGAAGCACAATTGCTAACCCAAGAACAGCAGATTATTGCTACTGAAAATGCTCTTTTTATTGCTAAAATGGGATTAGCTCAGTTACTTTTGCTGAAAAACTATCAAGATTTTGATATTGCAGACCCTACTTTTGAACATCCTTCAGAAGAAATACTTGTAAAAACCCCTCAAGAAATCTATCAGCATGCTAAAGAAATAATGAGTGATGTAAAAATAGCTGATAGTAATATTTTATTGGCTAAAAATGCACTACAAAATGCACAAGCAGCTTACTCTCCACGACTTTCAGCACAATGGGGATACAGCTCTCGTTGGACGAAGAATAAATATTTGAACTTTTGGGATCAGATAGACCTAAATAAGGGGATGTATGCTGGGTTTTCGCTATCAGTGCCTATTTTTAATGGATTTTCTACCTTAACAAATATAAAACGTCAGAAACTGAACTTGTTAAAAGCTCAATATGCAAAAGAGCAGGCAGAACTTACTTTAGAAAAGAACAGTTATCAGGCGCACACCAATGCTACTAATGCTAAAAAGCTATATGAAGCTACTGAAAAGACTGTTTTAGCAAAAAAACAATCTTTTAACTACGCAAAAGAACGTCACGATGTAGGTTTGATGAATACTTTTGACTTTAATCAGGCAAAGTATCAGTACGAAAATGCTCAAAATGAATCAGTAAAAGCGAAGTATCAGTATATATTAAAGCTAAAAGTATTAGAATACTACTTTAGATAATAAAAAAGAAGTGATTTCTCACTTCTTTTTATACGGATTGGCACGATATCCTTCTAATAAAGCATCGTTTTCCATTATAAAGGGAATAGCAGTAGGCTGATCCCATTCTACATCATACCTATTCATCAGATAATCGCTTAATTCTGTTCGGTTCTGGAACTTTATAACTTGATAAGGTTCTTGAAAAGCAAGCTTTTCTACAAATAATATTCCTCCTTGCTTAAGAGGTACTAATACGCCTACGTGACCCACAAAAAGGGTATTCTCATCTGCACTGAGTTGTGAATGAAAAAGGACTGAAATAAATGAGGCCTTCATAGGGTCATCTTTTTTAGGAAAACTAATACCTCTTTCTTTCCAAACGTGCTGTACTGTGGCTAAATGGGAAGCTACTTCTTTAGTATTTTTTGTAGGCATAGAGGAAAATAAAGCCCAAAAACGGGCTTCATCCTCTGCTGTAAAATATTTTTTAGGCATTGTATGCAATACTTCTTTATCTATAAAAAGTATTTCATCATCAGTAGATACACTTGTCGTAGGAGTTGCTACTGCTACAAAATCACGTAATAGAGTAAACGAAGTTATTCTACAGTTATAGCCTTGAAAAATAGGATATTTACGCGTCCATTGGCTCTGAATTGCAGCTTCATCATACTGTGGTAATAATGAGTCGATAGTAGCATAACCTTGCGGTACTAAACCTACTTTTCCCCCAACTGTATTATTGAATAAAGCTACACTCTCCAAAAAATCTCCTATATTTTTAGTAGACACTCCCGCTGCAGCAAGAGCTTGTTGTACCTCTTGTTGAGATTCTGTATCCACCAAATTGCTATATACTAACTGTAGTTTGTGCTTTTCTTCTGTTTCTACAACTTTTTCTGTTACTTTTTTATTTGTTGGCTGCTGACAAGCAAACAGAAGTCCGCAAACTATAGCCGTAAGAACTATTTTATTCATTATAGATTATTATTTAAATAGTGTTTTTATCTCTTCTAATAGTTTTATCTGTTTCTTTAAAGATTCTGTTTGCGTAAGCCCTTTCTTAATAGCAATCCCTTCATCTAAAACACTTAAAAGCATTTTCTTTCCTACAGGATTTTCCATTTCCTTAGCTATATCTTTCAACGGATTATAAATGCTTTCTACCAATTGAGTATTGTCTAAACTCATTGCCCACTGATAGCCTTTTTTAAAGTTAGCTGAAGTCTCTGGAGTATCTCTTTCTAAAAATGGATAATAAACGAAATAAGGCAGCATAGTAGGCAGATACTTCTCCATTTTGTTATCGATTATTACACTTGCTAAACCCGCTAACTCGTCTACAGTATAATCTTCAGGTTTAGCTTGCTCTAAAAAGTTCTTTGCTCTTGCTGGTTCTGTACGTGCTATCCCATTAAGTGCTGCATTTTTTATAGCTCCTGAAGGTATAGACAAGGCTTTCTCAAATATAGCTGAATACTTCTTATCCTTGGTTGCTGCTAATACCCATATAGCAGCTGCTTTCACAAGATTGGCACTATCTGTTTCTGCTACTTTCTCTACTATTTGCAATTCTTTAGGAGTAAGTTTATAGCTAATGAGCTTCTGCAAAGCTTTTTCTCTTACTTTGAAGAAAGGGTCTTTCAGCGCCGTTAATAGAATCTCTTTCCCTTCTGTAGCAGTAGTAGCATCTACCGCCTCTATTCTACTCTTATAATCAGTAGCGTGTTGCAATTGATATAAATATTCTTTCCATGATTTATTATTGTGCTCAGTTGCAATTATCACTCCTCGTGGATTTATATCTACTAATTCTGGAGTATTAGCTACCGGAAAAGTAAAACTATTCTCTTTGCGGGCATCTACCCACACTTTATGACGCACTCGCTTACCATTTTCATAAACATCTATCTCTAATGGGAACTGAAATAGTATTTTTTCATCTTGTGTTTGTACTATTTTCACTGTCAACTTCTTAGTTGTAGCATTGTATTTTTTTACTACATCTATCACAGGATTTCCACTGCCAAAATACCACTGATTAAAGAACCAGTTTAAGTCTTTTCCACTTATTTTTTCTAATGAAAGTCGCAATTGGTGAGCTTCCCCAGTACTATAAGCATTAGTTTTCAAATAATCTGCTACTCCTGCAAAAAACGCCTCATCTCCTAAATAATCACGCAGCATATTAAGGATAGCTCCTCCTTTATTATAAGATACCAAATCAAACATATCATCTTGGCGGTCATATCCAAACCGTACTAAGTCCTTACTAAAATCAGTAGGACGATGTTGATATTGACGCATATCATTTAATAAATGCTCGTCTGCTACATCTCTACCATATTTATGATCAAGCCACAAATATTCTGAATAGTTAGCAAATGACTCATTCACTGTAAGGTTTGCCCAACTTTCTGTAGTCACCAAGTCTCCAAACCAATGATGCGCTAACTCGTGTGCTATAATAGGCTCCCAATGATTTTGGTCTTCTAAATCTTCTGCTGTCTGATAAGCTGTCTCTGCGTGGCTTACGGCTGTTGTATTTTCCATTGCACCACTGACAAATTCGCGTACTACTATTTGAGCATACTTCTGCCATGGAAAATCATATCCAAATCGCTCTGAAAAAAAGGTTATCATCTCTGAGGTATTGCCAAATATTTTCTTAGCTACTGATTCGTATGGCTTTTCTACATAATACTCTATGGGTATATTTCCACGCCAAGGAGTATCTTTCACTACAGCAAATTCTCCTGCTCCCATAAAAAATAGATAAGGTGCGTGTGGTTTGTCCATCACCCAATGATCAGTACGCATACCATCCTTCTTTACCGAATTTTTAAGAACTCCATTAGAAAGGGTCACAAAGCTGTCTGGTACTGTCATCTCTATTTCTTGTGTAGTCTTCTG
>NZ_KN390051.1:1154-6204 GCF_000213295.2 Capnocytophaga sp. oral taxon 329 str. F0087 | reverse complement strand
AGTCTTCTGGTTAGGACGGTCTATAGTTGGAAACCAACAAGAAGAAGCTTCACTCTCTCCTTGTGTCCATATCTGACGCATTGGCTTATCAGCTTCTCCTTTTGGATTAATAAAATACAATCCTTTAGTATCTGTTATTGCAAGAGAGCCCTTATCAAGTACTTTTTCAGGCTGTGCTGTATATTTAATGTAGATAGTATAATCCTCATCTTTCTGATAAGTTTTATCTAATTTTATTTTCAGCAAATCTTCTTTATACTGATAAGTAAGAGGCTGCTGTTTGCCTTTATTATCTATTGCTACAGTGTGTATCAACATCGATTTAGCATTGAGAATCAAACTATCTGTCGGATAAAAATAAGGAGCGGCAGTCAGCCATTCTTCCCCATTAAGTGTCTGATTATCAAAATTAAAACTCACCTTTAGTTTAGTATGCTTCAATGCTGTTTTCTTTTCAGCAGTAGCGCGATAAAGGGTTCTGCCCGAAGTATCTGTTTGCGAAAATGCATAGCCCACAAGTAAAAAGGCGATAACAGATAAAATAATTCTTTTCATAAGTAAGAGTTAAAAAAATATAAATTTTGAGAGTGCAAAAGTAGTAAAAAAATAAGAACAAAAAAAGAAAATTTGCTACTCAATTTTTTTTATTATCTTTGCAGCAATAAACAATAATAAAAATGAAACTTTCAATACAACATCTATTAATGGGCGGTGGAGTTATACTTACTTCTGGCTTTCTTGTCAATGCTATGTCTGTGAAAAAAGAAGAACGCAACATTTACGAACAAGCAGAAGCCGAGGTAGCTACTACTTTCCCCGATAGTGAGGTGTCTCCTATGAGTGAAGAGACATTTAGCAGTTACAAAGTCTATGCCATTGATTTACCCGAGAATTTAGATTTCGCTGGTGAAAGAGTTCCCATTGAAGACCCTGATGTTTACGAACGATTAGATAGAGAGTTCCTTGTCAATACTTATTGGCAGTCTAATGGATTGCTACTTCTAAAACGAGCTAATAAGTATTTTCCTATTATCGAACCTATCCTCAAACGCAATAACATCCCCGATGATTTTAAGTATTTAGCTATTATTGAGAGTGGACTAACCAATGCTGTTTCACCCTCTGGAGCTAGTGGCTTTTGGCAATTTATGAAAGCAGCCGCCCAAGAGTACGGTTTAGAAGTAACCGACCAAGTAGATGAACGTTACCATATAGAAAAAGCAACCCAAGCTGCTTGCGACTATTTCAAAAAAGCAAAACGTAGCACTGGAAGTTGGACGATGGCAGCTGCAGCTTATAACGCTGGTATAGCTGGTATGAACAAACAAACCTCTTTTCAGCAGACTAATAATTATTATGACTTATGGCTAAATACTGAAACTTCTCGCTATGTATTTCGTATTTTAGCAGTAAAAGAAATTATGAAACACCCTAAAAAGTATGGTTTTATCTTTGAGAAGAAGCACCTATACAATGAACTACCTACTTATAATGTTATGATAGACTCTACTATTGAAAATCTAACTGATTTTGCAAAAACATATAATATAACTTACAAGGATTTGAAGATATATAACCCTTGGTTACGCGACAGAAAGCTTGACAACAAAGAAGGTAAAACCTATTACATCAAAATCCCTAAAAAATAAAGCAATATAATCTTTTTTTTATCTTACACTCTATCAAATTTTTAAAACTTCGATAGAGTGTTTTTTTTCGTCTTTATATGCTGCAAACTGTTTCAATATCTCCAGATTACCATTGGTTACCCACTTATGAGTCGCTACATAATCCTGCTTTTCATTTAGCAAGTGATATTGAGCAAGTATATTGCGTGTCTGCCGTGCTACAGCATAACCTGAGTCAATCACTTTGATAGAAACAGGAATAAATCGTTGTATCTGAGGCAGCAGGTAAGGGTAGTGTGTACATCCTAACACAAGGTAGTCTATACCTTCTGCTACCATTGGTTGTAGGTATTTCTGTAGTAGTGCTGTCATTTTAGCACTTTCCATCTGTCCTGCTTCTATAAGGTCTACTAACCCCTCTCCTACCTGCTCTATAATTTCTATTTTCTCTTCTTGCTTTAAGTGCTCACTTGTTTTAGCAAAAAGGTCGCTTGTGAGGGTACGACGAGTAGCCAATACTCCTATTTTTTTAGTAATACTCTGCAAACCTGCAGGCTTAATAGCTGGTTCAATACCTATAAAAGGTACCTGTTTATATTTATCTCTAAGATAAGCTATCGCATTAGTAGTACCTGTATTGCAAGCTACTACTATTATTTTTGCGTTATGATTGAGCAAAAATTGAGTATTAGCATCACATAGAGCTATTATTTCCTCTTTAGTTTTCTCTCCATAAGGAGCATTTTTATTATCTGCTAAAAAAAGTGTATTTTCATTAGGCATCAAAGCATTAATCTCTTTCCAGATAGTAGTACCACCTACGCCCGAATCAAATAAACCTATAGGTGCCGTCAAAAGCTCAGCATTTTTCATTGTTGAAAAGTAGTTTTGGAACTGCAAAAATAAAAAAAAGTGTTCAAAGAATGAACACTTTTTCTAAAAATTTTATTCCTATTCTTAAAATCCTAAATCTTTCTTTACACTACTGTATAGGTCTTCTCCTGAAGCTACTATCACACTTGAACCTGCACTTGAGTCTAACACATATTGTACTCCTTTTGCTTTAGCCACTTTTTCAATAGAGCTTTTTACTTTCTTAAGCAAAGGTTCTACTAACTCTTGTTGCTTCTTTTGCAAGTTTTGAGCAGCTGTTTGCTGAGACTGACGAATGTTGTTTTCCATTGTCTGAATTTCTTCTGATTTTTTCAGAAATTCTGTCTCACGTGCTTTCAATTGTGCCTCTGTAAGTGCTGCTGCTTCTTTCTGATATTTATCAGCTCTGGCCTGTAGTTCTTTTATAGCTGCCTGAATATCGGCTGTATAGCCTTGCTCTAATTTCTTCAATTGAGCTTCTATTGATTTTCTTTCAGGCATTTCTTCCAAGAGTTTTTGCACATCAATATGAGCTATTTTTACTTGGGCAGTTAGCATAGTCGTAGCCCCAAAAAATAAGGCTATTGCTACCATCAGCGTTCTAATGTTTCTCATCATCGTTTTAATATATTAGTTATTAAGTTTTTACTATTTTGTTGTAGGTGTTTGTGTCTTTGCCTCCATTTGTTTTTTCACTCTTTCAGCTTGTTCCTTTTCGCGTTGTGCTTTCTGTGCTTCACGCTCTTGTTGCAATTTTTGTTGGCGCTCTGCTAATTCCTTTTCACGTTGTGCTTTCAGAGTCTCGCGTTCTTGTTGTAACTTTTGTTGGCGTTCTGCCAATTCCTTTTCGCGTTGCGCTTTCAGAGCTTCACGTTCTTGTTGCAATTTTTGTTGGCGCTCAGCTTGCTCTTTTTCTCGTTGTGCTTTTAGGTTCTCGCGCTGCTGTTTCATTTCTTCTGTCTTGCGGAGGCGCTCTTGTTCATACTGCACACGGCGTTCCTCACGGGCTTTCTCTGCTTCCTTACGTTTTTTCACTCGTTCTTCTACGAACTCAAAATCATAACTTTCTTTTAGCAGTTCTGCCATATCTTTATTCCGATCATCTGCATTATCTTTTTTCTTCAGAGCACGTAGTACTACCTTGCTCAAGTTATGCTGCTCGTTCGAAAAAAGCATTGTAGCATCAGTTTTCTCAAATATAAAGTCATACTTGCGCATCTTGCCTATCTCTTGCACTATGTTAAAAACTTGGTCTTGTATAGGCTTTGCTAGCATAAACTTCTGCGATATGTATTCACCTTTTTCAGCATTAAACTTTTGTTCTTTATAAGCGTTTAGGTTATGCTTTAGCAAGGCTATCTCTTCTTCCTTATCTTTAATAAGTTCAGGCGTCAGCAGTGCTCGCTCAGCTTCCAATTGCTTTTCTTCTGCGTCTATTTTGGCCTGACGTTTTTCTATTTCTGCCTCCCACTGTGCTACCTGAAGCGCAAATTGCTCACTCGCTACTTTGTAATCTTCTAAGTGCGAAAGTATGTAATCCATATCCACATAGCCTATTCGTGAGGGCTTTTGCGAATATGACAAACTCATAGTTGCAAGTAGTAGCAAAATTAGTGTTCGTAACTTTTTCATAGAAAATATCGTGCCAAAAATTAGAATTGCTGACCAAAAATAAAGTGTGTTTGCCAACCGCTGCGTGTATTAGCATTTGCTGGATTGTCAAAACCATAACCAAAATCAATACCCAACATACCAAACTGTGGCATAAAGAGTCTGAGTCCTAAACCTGCTGAACGTTTTATCTGGAAAGGATTAAAGTTGCCTAAGCCATTGTATACATTACCTCCTTCAGCAAATAGCAAACCGTAAATTGATGCCATAGGCTTAAGAGTGATAGGATAACGCAACTCCAAAGAGTATTTGTTATATACGGTTTCTCCGTCATCTGACGAAAGGGCGTAGTTTTCATAACCTCGCATTTGTATATTCTCACGGCTATCCATATTGTAGTAGCCTAATCCATCCCCCCCCATAAAGAATCGTTCAAAAGGCACTACACCACGTTTGCTGTTATACGCTCCTAAGTAACCAAAGTCTGCTCCAAATTTTAATACAAATTTACTATATAAATTGGTATACCAAGCTGATGAAAACTTCAGTTTGTAAAATTCTAACCAGCGGAATCGCTTCTGATCTACTAATGACAATTTATCCGAATCATTATCTGCTATTGCTTCTGCGCGTTCTTCTAATAATTTTCCATAATCTACTCCATTAAAGAGAGAATAAGGAGGTGTCAACTTAGCACTGATAGTAAAGCTACTACCCGACATCGGATAAATAGGGTTAGGACCACTCGAATTTCTTGATAGAGAAATTGTGTAAGCAAATGAATTAGAACGACCATCTTTAAATGTAAACACACCAAAGTTGCTATAATCTTGTAAGTCGTAATGCTGATAACTTAGGTTATGTGCAATTTGGAAATAATCATCAGGCACACGTAAGCGTTTTGCTAAACCTACACTCACACCTGTTATATATACACG
>NZ_KN390051.1:0-507 GCF_000213295.2 Capnocytophaga sp. oral taxon 329 str. F0087 | reverse complement strand
ATCTACATCATAGCTACGGTAGTTATAACCAAACTGCTCTGTTCTACTAAACGATACCGAAAACTGTACAGGGCGTTCTCCTCCCATCCAAGGCTCAGAGAATGAAAACCCATAAGTACGATAGTATCTACTCACTTGCACACTAAGCGATAGAGCTTGTCCATCACCCATAGGCACCGGAGTATACGCCTTAGGATTGAAAAGATTCTTTATCGAAAAGTTATTGAAAGAGAGTGCTACTGTTCCAATAAACGAACCACCTCCATAACCTCCCTGTAGTTGTACTTGACTCGAACCTGTCTCTGTTAGATTATACTCAACATCTACGGTACCTGCATTAGGGTCTGCATTCTTCAGCTCAGGATTCATATTCTGTGCATCAAACAGTTGCATTTGTCCTAACTCCCGCAATGTACGTATTATTGACTCTCTACTATATAGGTATCCAGGACGTGTACGAAGCTCTCGATATATCACATAGTCATTAGTCTTCTCATTTCCTACTAC
>NZ_KN390050.1:0-9784 GCF_000213295.2 Capnocytophaga sp. oral taxon 329 str. F0087 | reverse complement strand
GCCCGGCACTCATTATGTAGCCAATCCCGCTAAAGGGTCTAAGCACAACAGAGGAGCGGCGGTAGACCTTACACTAGTAGATGCACAAGGCAAAGAGCTAAATATGGGGACGCCTTTTGATTTCTTTGGAAAAGAAGCGCATCATACCTATACTCAGCACTCTAAAGAAGTACTTGAGAACCGCAAACTGCTAAAAGAAACACTCGATAAGTTCAATTTTAAGTCGATTTACTCAGAATGGTGGCATTATGAGTACCGTCCCGAGATGCAATCGAAAGTAGAAAACTTTGAATGGCAGTGCAATTAGCCGGTTTATCAATTAAAAATACTATTCTATTATGAAGATACAGCATTATATAGTAAGTTTAGGTTTGTTTTTGGGACTTTTCTGTGCTGAAAAGGCTCAGTCGCAAGCACAAACATTAAAGCCTATCATTAGCGAAAAACGCCTAAGCAGTGATACCTCCACCGCAGGTATGGACGGCCCTCATATATATTATACCGGAAGAGGCCCCGAAAAAGTCATTAAATACATCACTGAAAGCGGTAGAGAGAATATGAAAATCACCTCTAAATGGTATTATTCAGGGGTAAAACGAGGTAAAAAACTAAAAACACAAGTAGGACACAAGCATTTTTTCAGCTTCAGATTGAAAAAGGAACTCACCAAGGAACCTGCAGTGTACGAAATGCCTGAAAAGCTAATTGCTATCTCCGATATAGAAGGAGAGTTTGAGGCTTTTCGCTCTTTTCTTATCGCTAATGGGGTGATGAATGAAAAGTATAAATGGACATTCGGCAAGGGGCATTTGGTAACCGTAGGCGACTTTTTTGACCGCGGACTAATGGTAACCCAAACCCTTTGGCTCATCTATCACTTAGAAAACCAAGCAGAAAAAGCAGGAGGCAAGGTGCACTTTATTCTTGGCAATCACGACCTGATGAATATGAATAACGATTTTCGCTATGTACGCAAAAAGTATTTCACCAATGCCGAACTGATGAATATCCCTTATATAGACCTTTATAAGCCCAAGACCGAATTGGGTCAATGGTTAGAAACTAAAAACATAGTAGAGAAGATAGGCGACTATGTATTTGTGCATGCAGGTATTTCTAAAGAAGTAGCTGACCTCAACCTATCAGTACAAGAGTTGAACGACAAGGCGCGCCGATATTACTTCAGAAACAAAGAAGCTCAACAGCAAACAGACAAGATATACAGCACTATCTATAAATTTGGGGTAAGCCCAACGTGGTACAGAGGTTGGGGCAAACAAACCATCGCCCTTGAAGAGGCTGATGAAATAATGAAAAAGTGGAATGTAGGCAAATTCGTTATCGGTCACACTCTTCATAGCGAGGTGACCTACCTACTAAACAAACGAGTTATCGACCTCGATGTATCCCACGCTAAAGGAGTGGTACAAGGTTTGCTAATAGAGAATGGCAATGAGTATAAAGTAGATAACAAAGGCAACAAAACAACAATAGTAGAAAACGCTTCTATCCCCGAAGATGATGATTAATAACTAAAAACTAATAAAAATGAAAGGAATTATCTTAGCAGGAGGTTCAGGAACCCGCCTTTACCCAATTACAAAAGGAGTTTCAAAACAATTACTCCCTATTTATGACAAACCAATGATTTACTACCCTTTATCAGTCTTAATGTTGGCTGGTATTCGTGAAGTATTAGTGATTTCTACCCCTCAAGACTTACCCGGGTTCCAACGCCTTTTAGGAGATGGTAGTAGTTTTGGTATAAATCTGAGCTATGCTGAACAGCCAAGCCCTGATGGATTAGCTCAAGCTTTTATTATAGGAAAAGACTTCATCGGCAATGATGATGTATGCTTGGTATTGGGCGATAATATCTTCTACGGACAGAGTTTTTCGCAAATGCTTACTCAAGCTGTTTATAATGTAGAGAAAGAGCAGAAAGCTACTGTATTTGGTTACTATGTAAAAGACCCTGAACGCTATGGAGTAGCTGAGTTTGATGCAGCAGGAAATGTACTGAGTATAGAGGAAAAGCCTGCCCAACCAAAGTCGAATTACGCAGTAGTAGGGCTTTATTTCTATCCAAATAAAGTAGTGAAGGTAGCTGAAGAAATCAAGCCTTCAGCACGCGGTGAGTTGGAAATCACGAGCGTTAATCAGGAATTTCTGAAAGATGGAGAGCTAAAAGTAAAGCTTTTAGGTCGCGGCTTTGTGTGGCTGGATACTGGCACCCACGATTCGCTTAGCGAGGCGTCTAACTTTGTAGAAACTTTAGAAAAACGTCAAGGGCTAAAAATCTCTTGTCTGGAAGAAATAGCCTTTCGCAAAGGTTGGATAAGCGCTGAAAAACTACGCGAATTAGCTCAGCCAATGATTAAAAACCAGTACGGACAGTACCTTTTGCAATTGACAATTGACAATTGACAATTAACAATTTAATAAAAAAACTATTCCCCTTACCTAAGCAATGGCAAAACTAAAAACAGCTTATTTCTGTCAGAATTGCGGAACCCAATACAGCAAATGGCAAGGACAATGTCACGCCTGCAAACAATGGAATACCATTGTAGAAGAGGTTGTACAGAAAGACTCTGCCCCTGTATGGCAAGAAAAAGAGAGCATAAGCAAAAATAAAGCTCCTAAATACATAGCTGTTTCGCAAATCAGCACTCAACAAGAGTCACGCCTAAATAGCAATAATCACGAACTAAACAATGTGCTTGGTGGGGGGATTGTGCCTGGCTCGGTAACCCTTTTAGGAGGTGAACCTGGTATTGGCAAAAGTACGCTATTGCTGCAAATAGCCCTTAACTTACCTTATCGTACCCTTTATGTATCGGGGGAAGAAAGTGAAAAACAGATAAAAATGCGTGCTGACCGCATTCCACATCATCTTGATAATTGCTTTATCCTAACAGAAACCAAGACACAAAATATCTTTCAGCAGATAAAAGAACTCCTGCCTGAAATTGTGATTATAGACTCTATACAAACGCTACAATCTGATTATATAGAAGCATCAGCAGGAAGCATCTCGCAGATAAGAGAATGTACTTCTGAGCTAATTAAATTTGCTAAGACTACGCATACCCCTGTAATTCTCATTGGGCATATCACTAAAGACGGACAGATAGCAGGCCCTAAAATATTAGAGCATATGGTTGATACTGTCCTGCAGTTTGAAGGCGACCGCAACCACGTGTATCGTATCTTGCGTTCATTAAAAAACCGCTTTGGTTCTACCTCGGAACTCGGTATTTACGAAATGCTCAGTAATGGTCTGCGTGAAGTTAACAACCCTTCAGAAATACTCATTTCTAAGACAGATGAGACTATCAGCGGTACTACTATAGCCGCTACCTTAGAAGGTATGCGACCTCTGATGATTGAAATACAAGCTCTTGTGAGTACAGCTGTCTATGGCACACCTCAGCGCAGCACCACAGGCTTTAATGCCAAACGACTGAATATGCTCTTGGCTGTACTCGAAAAACGCGCAGGTTTCCGCTTAGGGGCAAAAGACGTATTTCTAAACATCACAGGCGGTATCACTATTGATGACCCCGCCACTGACTTGGGGGTAGCAATGGCAATACTCTCATCTAACGAAGATATTGCTATTGAAAAAGATGTTTGTTTTGCCGGAGAAGTAGGACTTGGCGGTGAAATACGCCCTATACAGCGAATAGAACAGCGCATTACAGAGGCTGAAAAGTTAGGTTTTAATACTATTTTCATTTCTAAATACAACAAGATAGCCCTTAAAAACACTAAAATTAAGATTGTGAAAGTTGCCAAAATAGAAGATGCTATTGGCGAACTTTTTGGATAAGAAGACTTATATATGCTTAAGAAACTCTTTCAAGATACAGCTATTTACGGAATTGCAACCGTCTTGCCACGTGTGATGACGCTTTTGCTCACACGCCTCTACGTTAGCAAACTCGACACTAATAATTTCGGTATTTATTCAGGTATTTTTGTGTATCTTATTTTGGGCAATGTGCTACTGTCGTATGGTATGGAAACGGCTTTTTTTCGTTTTATGAATAAAGGTGAACAAAAAAAACAAGTACAATCTACTGCACTTACTTCTCTAACTGTATCTTCTTTATTTTTCCTACTATTTGCCTACCTGCTAAGAGAATCTATAGCCTCGTGGCTTAACTACAAAGTAGAGCATATTGTTTTTGGTATCTACATAATGGTGCTCGATGCTTTAGTTGTAATCCCTTTTGCATGGTTGCGCAATAAAGGTAAAGCTAACTTTTACGCTTTTGTAAAAGTAGGCAATACCGCCCTTAATTTGCTCCTAAATATCTACTTTTTAAACTACCTGTCTCAAGAAAGCATTGCCACCAACGGAGGAGTATATTACATCTTTTTAGCCAATGTTATAGCAAGTTTAGCAACTCTGATAGTGCTACTGCCTATCTATATCAAAATACGTTTTAGGTTTTATTACCCGCTGTGGAAAGAAATGATGATTTATGCCTTTCCTGTACTTTTAGCTGGTATTGCTTTTGCTGTAAACGAAGGCTTCGACCGTGTTTTCTTACGTATGCTACTCCCTGAAGAGACAGCTGACGCTACCATAGGTATTTATTCTGCTTGTTATAAAATGGGAGTGTTTATGAATCTTTTTGTAAGTGCTTTTAAGCTCGGAGTAGAACCTTTCTTTTTCAGTAGTGCTCAAGATAAGAATGCTCCTAAGACATACGCCCGTATTACTGAATATTTCATTGTATGTAGTGGTTTTATATTAGTTTTTATCACTGTATTTACTGATGTATTTAAACTTATCTTGATACCCAATAAGGCTTATTGGGAAGCACTCTGGATAGTACCTATCGTCTTGCTCGCCAATCTCTGTTTGGGTATCTACCACAGTCTTTCAGTATGGTACAAAGTAACTGACCGTACCAGCTTTGGAGCTATTGTATCATTAGTAGGTATGGCACTTACAGTACTTTTCAATTTTGCTTTAATTCCTTGGCTTAGTTATAAAGGAGCAGCATTAGCAACCCTTATCACCTACGGAGCAATGATGAGCATCTCTTATTACTACGGACAAAAATACTACCCTATACCTTATAACAAACGAAAGATAAAAGTATTTCTTGGTATGAGTGTACTCTTCTCTTTCTTAGAGTTTTACCTTTTCAACTGCAATATCTATATTGGGTGCGTATTTCTACTTATTTACAGTTACTTAGCTAGTCTAACCTTAAAGTTTAGATTTCGAAAAAATAAAAAGACTGCCCTTTAAGAGCAGTCTTTTTGTGTGTTTATAAACTAAAAAGTTTCGTTTTTTCATCTTCTTTAGCGCGCATCAACTCGCTATCTGCAGGTGTTTTATCCTTATAGCCACAAAGATGCAAAATCCCGTGTGCTAACACTCGTAAGAGTTCCTGTTCAAAGGTTACACCAAAAATATCAGCATTTTCTCGCACTCTTTCTATTGAGATATAAATATCAGAGTTTAGGGTAATACCTTCTGTATAATCAAAAGTGATAATATCAGTAAGAGTATCATGCTGCAGGTATTGCACATTTATTTTATGCAAATAAACATCATCACAGAATATATAGTTGATATCGCCTATTTTCTTTCCTTCTGAAAGGGCAATCTGTTTCACCCATTGTTTCACCTTATTTTTATGATAAAGAAAAACGAAAGATGTTTCATTAAAAAAAGCTATCATTATTTATTCTTCTCTTTATAAGTACTAATACCCAAAAGCATATATATTGGTGAAAAACCAATCATTATGGTTACTAATAGTAAGATAGATATAGCTCCAAGCACAGAAGCTACCGTTACAGAAAACTCATTATACAAACCTAAAATAGCAATAACTACTATTATCAAAAGGCGGATGTTCTTATCTAAAGTACTAATATTTCTTTTCATATATCTGACTTTTTAAAATTTGTGGCAAATGTACTTCTTTATTTTGTATAAAGCAAATTTCTATCTCACTATCTCTTAAAGTTCCCACTTTATTCCTACGAAATATGTTCTCCCTGGTGAAATACTCGAATAAAAACTAGTAGTTTTTGTTACATAGTCGAAAAGGTTATCGATACCAGCATTTAAGGTAAAATGATAAGGAAGTCTTGATGATAGTTGTAAACGCCATATAGTATATGGAGCATAATAGGTGTAATACTCTATATTATTAGATGTTTCATAGATAGTAGTAGCACTTACATATTTACCACTCACTATTACATTGGGTATATATTTTGTTTCAGCTTTCGGAATGTATTCAGCTTTCCAAGTAGCGGTATGAGGACGATTTTCTGAACGCTGTTGACTAGTATGATAATAGGCATATGACCCCTTTAAACGCAAACTTTTAGTAGGCCTATAAGTAGCCGACAACTCTGAACTTACTATTTTCGCATTTCCATAATCATTCACATATTGAATTGTGTCAGTAGCACGCGACCATTTATAAATTATTTTGTCTTTCACTACTGAAAGCTGCGTCATAGCCGTTATATTAATTTTTGAAGTATTATAATCTACCGAAAAGTTAAAATTATTACTCTTTTCAGGTTTTAGATATTTATTGCCCATTATCTGAAAACCTCCCCCCCAAGGGTGGAACCAGTTTGTGTAAAGTTCTTTCAATGTAGGCGAACGAAAACCTGTAGAATACCCACCTCTGAAAGTAAAATTTTCTACCTTAAACATTCCTGAAAATCTATAAGTAAAGAAATCTTTAAAGAGTGAGTGATAATCCATTCTAACTCCCGATACTAAGGTAAAAACAGGTGATAGAGCCCATTCTTGTTGTGCAAAGAGAGTGTAATTCTTAGCATTTTGCTTTGCCTCTGTTCCTGTATTATTGAAACGAAAGCTAAGTAACTCATCCGATAACACTTCAGCTCCTGCTACCAAAGAGTGTTTCTCAAAAAGTGACTGGTTATACTGTGCTACTACACGCCATATACTATTTTCATAGTTTTTTTCTTGTTCATTGAGCAAACGGTAATAATTAAACTTATCATAGCGGTCAAAAGCTCCAGAAAGACTCAGCTTTTTATCTTCTGAAAGTACTATATTAGTTTTGAGATTCATCACATAGTTATAATAGCGGTCTCTCACTTTTTTAGAGCTTTCTGTACCTGCATCACGTTCACTAAAATAATAATTAGGTGTTAAGGTAAGGTCTATTTTAGGAGTTACATTAAAGATAATTTTAGGAGTAATACCATAGTTACTACCTCCTGAAATATTCAATCCTCCTTGTGTAACCAATACCAAACGACCATTCTCATAAGTACGCAAGGGCTCTTTATCCTCTAATATATAAGGTTTCATATAGTTATGATACCCTGACAGACGTACACTTCCCCAGTTTTTTTTGCTACCTAATGAAATATTTGTTTTATGATTTCCACGATTTTCATAAAGGTATCCTACACCTGCTTCTAAAGGTTTATGAGCATTCTTAGTAATGATATTGATAACTCCTCCTAAAGCATTTGAGCCATAGAGCGAAGAGGACGCTCCTTTAATAATTTCTATACGTTCTATATTGTCAAGGTCTATACGGTTATAATCAATATTATCAAAAGTTTCACCAGCCATACGCTCACCATCTATCAAGAAAAGCACGTACTTACCTCCAAACCCCATCATATTGATATTAGGCATTCCCCCATCGTATGTAAAGTTAATACCTGCAAACTCTGTCTCCAAAAACGATTGAAAATCAGTAGCCTGCGATTTTCTTATATCTTCAGCAGTAACCACTTGTACAGTGATGGGTACATTCTTGAGGTTTCGCTGGGCACGAGTAGCGGTCACAATTACCTCATTGAGTTTTATCTCTTTATCTTTATTATCTTTATCATTTTGTGCAAAAGCTTCTTGTAGTGTCAAAAAAGCAATAAACGCTGTAATAATAATCTTTTGCATAATCATCTATCTTTTAGAAAAAAAAGGCTGTCCATAGCTGAACAGCCTCTTGAAGCTATTATTAATAATATTAAAAATTACCATCGTCTGATAATTGGTACTGAAAGGTAAGGTAAACAGCCTTTGCTCTTTCATTATAGCAGTCTGTAAGCTGAAATTTCACATATTTACCATTAGCTCTTTTTAGTACATATACCCACTTAGTAGGACGATATACACTCGGATATTTACGCACTTCTTTATTTTCAGGAGCAATGTGTATAATTCCTTCTTCAAGTCCAAAACCTCCTGTCATTGGCTTAGATAGTGAAATAGTTGCAGTTTTTGTATTAGGATAGCCTAATAACACTTGTTGTTCTGTATCTACTACAAATTGCCCTTCAGGTACTTTATTGATAGAAGCAAAATCAGTAGTCTTAGTATTTAAAGCAGCTGCTCTTCCCTCTCCTGAAGTACCTCCATTGAGTTTTACTAAATAACCATTAAAAGCTATATCCCAATCTAAACTTGTTGTAGTAGGTGTAGCTACAGTTGATACTCCTTTTTCAAAAGAAAAAGTAACCCACTTCCCATTTACATCTAAGTTAGAAATACTCTTAACATTAGCAGGTAATTTAGGAGTTTCGTCCTCTTTGCTGCAAGAGGTAAGAATAAAGGCTATAACCAAAACTGATAATAATAACTTAATTTTCATAGTTGTTATTATTTACTTTGTGTGTCACTCAATTGATATTTTAGTTTAGGAAAGTTAGCTATCTTTTTATTACTCACTTCTTTATAAAAGTCAGTTACTTGTACTTTAGCATACTTACCATCTGCTGTCTTGATAATATATACCCATTTATTAGGAGCATATACCCCTCCCCATTCTTTCATATTAGCAGGGTTAAGATTTATAGTTCCTGTTGTAGAACCAAAGCCTCCTGTAAGCACTGGTGAAATTTTTTCCTTTGTAGTACTTCCATCCCTATTAGAAAAAGACACTTCTTTATCTTTTTCAAAGCCTACTACTATAGTTTCCTTTACAGTCTCAAAATCTTTTGATTCAGTTTTAAGAGCTTCACCTTTTCCTTTTCCGCTTACTCCCCCATTAAGTTTCACATAGTATCCCTTGAAAGCTATATCCCAAGAAGTAGTATTGCTTTGGGTAGCACTTACTACAGAACCTGCAGCTAATGAAAAATATTGCCAATCAGCAGTAGCATCTAATTGTACTTCAGCAGCTGCTTTAGTAAAGGTAAGGCTTACTTTTTCTACAGGAGCTTGTGAAGTAAGTGTATCATATTTGAAAGTAAGATACCCTATTTCTCCTTTAGAATTGGTATATTCAGTAATTTGAATTTTTACATAGCTACCTTTTGTTGTTTTTATAACATACACATATTTAGTAAGATTAATATGAGGTGTATTACTTCCTTTAGCAGGAGGAGTATAATTATAGAAACCTTTAGGGTCAGGATTCATTACTGTACCTGTAATTGCTTTATTAACAGAATTAGTTATAACTGTAGGAGTAGTTTGCCCTTCTTTTGGTTTCCCATAGGTTGTTACTTCTTCATCTTTTTGGTAACCAACACCTGGATATTGGGTTACAGCATCAAAATCTTTGCTACCTGTGTTCACTACTTCTACTCCGCCAATTCCCGAAGTTCCTCCGTTAGTTTTTACATTATAACGATTGAAAGCTATGTCCCAATTATTACTTGTACGTGGATTAGTAACAGCCACTTGTTTTCCTTCTGAGAAAGAAAAATACGTCCATTCAGTTTGTGATGAAGCGTTTAATTCCTTTACTTCTTTAACACTTGAAGCTTGAGGGGTATCAGGTGTATCATCTTTCTTACAAGA
>NZ_KN390049.1:5400-11148 GCF_000213295.2 Capnocytophaga sp. oral taxon 329 str. F0087 | reverse complement strand
CTACACTCTTAAAGATAGACCATATAATCCAAACGGTGGCACTAAGAGGGCCTATAATAAGAATTCCTTGAAAGAAAAACTTGATAAAGATGCCTAAATAATTCTTTTTTTTCATTTGTTTTTTAGTGAATATTTAAGGGTTATTGGCTCATCATAAAAGTATTGGTATGCGCTCTAAGAATAGCTGAAAGCTGAGGCGAATAGCCTCCTCCCATAGAGCATTGCACCGGCAAATGGTGTTGCCGACAAAGGTTAAATACAAATCGGTCGCGGTCAGCACAGCCTTGCACACTCAGCGATAGTTTACCGAGCTTGTCGCTACTAAGCACATCTACTCCCGATTGGTAAAACACAAAATCAGGCTGATGAGCGGTGATGATTTCGGGCAAAACAGAAGTAAGTACAGAAAGGTAAGCCGCATCAGTAGTGCCTGTAGGCAGGGCAATATCTCTATCGGACTGTTCTTTTACAAAAGGGTAATTGCCCTCTGCGTGCATCGAAAAGGTAAAGACGCGCGGGTCGTGCCTAAATATCTCGGCAGTACCATTGCCCTGATGTACATCTAAATCGATAATAAGCACTTTTCTAACAGCTGTATGCGCCAGCAAATAGGCAGCAGCCACCGCTTGGTCGTTAAGCATACAGAACCCCTCTCCCCTATCAGAAAACGCGTGATGCGTACCCCCTGCTATATTAAACCCTACCTCAGCGGTGCGCAGTGCCCATAGGGCTGCCTCAATGGTACCTTGTACTAAGGTGAGTTCGCGGTCTACTAACTGCTGATTTTGCACAAAACCAATAGGCAATGCCTCTTTATGCGATAGCTGTAGATGCACAAACTTATGCACATAATCAGGGGTATGCGCCAAGCAGAGCGTCTCCAAACTTACCTTAGAGGGGGTGCGAAAGTCAGCAGGATCGGCTATGCCTTCGTGCAGAAGCTGTTGCGGCAAAAGGGCGTACTTCTGCATCGGAAAGCGATGATTATCAGGCACTGGGTGATTATAGATAGGGTGGTAACTGATGTACATTTCAATATAAATTATACCGTTTGTGCTTTCTTTCTACTGAAGTAAATATATACCAAAGTACCTATAAGCAGCAAGTGTAAATATACTGAATACATCACTAATTGAGGATAATCCATTGTATGGGCGAACTGATAAAGCCCAATAACCTGTGCTCCGTAAGGAATGAGGCCTTGAGCATAGCAAGAAAAGATATCGAGCACCGAAGCGGCATTGCGCAGCGGTACATTAAACTGCTCACTGATGCGCTTGCTTATCTTCGATACAATAAGAATCGCTACCGTATTATTGGCTACACAAACATCGGCTACCGTCACGAGGAAGCCCATACCGAGCAATGCCGATGCCCCACTCCTAATATGCCTAGCAATAAGATTCATCAGGTATTGTATACCGCCGAAATGTTCCACTAAAAGAGCCAATCCACCGATGATAAAGTACAAGAAGAAAATATCAGCCATATCCATAAAGCCTTTATAGGTATGCTGAGTAAAATCTAAAAAGCCAAACTTGCCATAAGATAGTCCTATCACTCCTGATAAGAGAACCCCTAAGAAAAGCGACACAAATACATTCACCCCAAAAAGAGAGATAATCACTACGGCTATATAAGGCAAAATAAGCACTATATTAAAGTCGTGATATGCCTCGCTATGGGTGAAGGTCTGCGCTTCGGGATTGCCTATAAACAAAAGAACAATCACAGAAAGCAATGCCATTGGCAGGGCAATCTTAGCATTGGCTTTCATCTTATCGCTCATCTTACAACCCAACGACTGGGTAGCGGCAATGGTAGTATCAGAAATAAGCGAGAGATTATCGCCAAACATAGCCCCTGACAACAGCGATGCCCCAATAAGAGCCGTATTAGAGTGACTTTCGGTAGCGAGATTGAAGACAATAGGCGAAAGCGTCATAATAGTACCTACTGAAGTACCCGTAGCAAACGATAGGAAAGAAGCCATAACGAAGATACCTACCGGAAAGTACTGAGGCGAAATGTAGTACATACCCATATTCACGATACTGTCTATACTACCAGAGGCTTTGGCTACTGAAGCAAATGCCCCTGCTAAGAGGGCAATAACGCACATTTGCAACACATTGCTATCGCCTGCCCCTTTAAAGAAGAGAGTTATTTTCTCATTAAGCGGAGCCCTATAAATAAGGAGAGCTATCACTACTGCAAAGAGCGCTATAATAGGAGCTGGTAGCGAATAAAAGTTATCGAAATACAAACCACTTCCTAAGAATATTGCTACGAATATCAGTAGCGGTATAATGCTTATTATATTTAATTTCTGTTTCATTATTTAGTTATTTGATATTTCTAATGGTGATAAATTATTTGTTTTCTGAAAAATAGATAGCAACTGGTTGAGCTTGTTAATTAGCAACTGTTTGTCAATTAATTGGGTTTGATATTCTGCAATAATAGTAGGACTTGCACTTCTTGCCAATGAATACTCTACCACTTCAGTGTCTTTCCCCTTACAAAGCAAAATGCCTATACTAGGATTTTCGTGAGGTCTTTTTACATCTCTATCCAAAGCTTCTAAGTAAAAGTTTAATTTCCCTAAGAATTCAGGCTCAAAATCCTGTATTTTAAGTTCAAAAAGTACTAAACATTGCAAATCGCGATGATAAAATAGCAAATCAGTATAATAGTCCTTATTACCTACTTGTAGGCGGTACTGCTCGCCCATATAAGTAAAGCCTTTGCCTATTTCGAGGATAAACTTTTGCAAGTTTAAAACAATAGCTTTTTCAAACTCCTTTTCAGAATGGTTATCAGGTAAATCTAAAAACTCAAACACATAAGGGTCTTTAAACAAGGCTTGGATATTGTCCATTTTCTGCACCATAGGCGAAGTTGCTTGTTTGGCTAACAAAGTGCGTTCATAAGTAGCTGTTTTTAGTTGTCTTCTCAACTCAGCTTTTGTCCATTTTTCAGTAATTGTTTGTAAAAGATAAAACAATATTTCTTCAGGATTTCTTATAGAAGAAAAAATATCTAAATGTTGAGACCAAGATACTTTTAGGAGCACATTTTCCATATAAAACTGATGCTTTTGAAATTGTGTCGCCGTTGGCGACACAATTAGAACATCTTGTTTTTCAGTACGTTCTACACTAAAGAACAACTCTTCCCACAGTTTAAAAACTTCAGAATTCACAGCGTGAATTTCATAGAATTGTTTCATTCGGTATAAACCTCTTCTATTAAACCCTGAAAGGTTAGGCATTTTGGTATGGATAAAATCAGCTAATGCAGTCATTGTTTTATCACCCCAAACACCTTTACCAATTTTGTCGGAAAGAATATTACCTACATTGAAGTACAACGCTACTAGTTCGCTATTAGCCTTTACATATACGCGCTCTTTAGCACTTTCTATCAGTTGTACTATATGCTGAAAATCTGTATCCATTTCTGTAATCTTTTATCATTAGTTTTATAATTGTGTCACCAGCAGTGACACATTTTTAGTGAGCATCAAGCCAGTTATTACCTACACCTAAATCGGCGACTAACGGAACGGCAAGAGTAAAGGCGCTTTCCATCACTTCTTTTATGAGAGGTTTCACTATTTCTAATTCGGTTTTAGGCACATCGAATACTAACTCATCGTGTACTTGCAGCAGCATACGGGTTTGCAATTGCTGGGCTTGCAGTAGGTCGTAAATGCGTATCATCGCTATCTTGATAATATCGGCAGCCGACCCTTGTATAGGCGCATTTACGGCATTGCGCTCTGCTGCCCCTCGCACTACTTGATTGCGCGAATGTATATCGGGCAAGTAGCGACGCCTGCCCAGTACGGTCTCTACATAGCCGTGCTCTTGGGCAAAGTGTATCTGCTTCTGTATGTAGTTGCGCAGATTGGGGTAAGTAGCGTAATAGGTATCTATCAGCTCCTTGCTCTGCGACCTACTCAAATCGGTTTGTGCTGAAAGCCCAAAAGCCGATACGCCATAGATAATACCGAAGTTTACCGTTTTGGCGTGGCTACGCTGCTCGCGAGTAACCGCCTCTAAAGGTACATTGAACACTTTGGCTGCCGTAGCGCGGTGAATGTCCTCGCCGTGCAAGAAAGATTCTATCATATTATGCTCTTCGCTTAAGGCTGCAATGATGCGCAACTCTATCTGCGAATAGTCGGCAGAGAGGAGTATATAATCATCATTACGAGCGATGAATGCCTTGCGCACTCGTTGCCCACGCTCGGTACGAATAGGGATATTCTGCAAGTTAGGATTATTGCTACTAAGGCGCCCCGTAGCGGCTACCGTCTGCATATAGGTAGTATGCACACGCCCTGTGCGGGGGTTCACCTCTAACGGCAACGCATCTACATAGGTAGATTTGAGTTTCTGCACTTGTCGCCACTCTAATATATCGGCTACTATCTTATGTTTAGCGGCAAAAGGTGCTAACACTTCTTCGGAAGTAGCATATTGCCCTGTCTTCGTCTTCTTAGGCTTACTGTCTATCTTAAGTTTCTCGAAGAGAATATCGCCTAACTGTTTGGGCGATGCCAAATTGAAAGGCGTACCAGCTTGCTCAGCTATAGTGGCTTCTAATTGTGCTATCTCTGCGTCTAAGGTTTTAGAGTATTCTTTCAGATACGCCACATCAAGGGTTACCCCCTCGCGCTCCATTACCGCTAATACTTTCAGCAGGGGCATCTCTAAATCGGCATATACTTTTTGGGCATTTACCTTAGGCAATTCTGCCTTAAAAACGTCCTTTAGTTGCCAAGTAACGTCAGCATCTTCTACCGCATACTCTTTCACCTCTTCCAAAGCTACGGTACGCATTGAGCGTTGCGCCTTACCTTTGCCTATAAGACTTTCGATAGCAATAGGGGTATAGCCCAAATAGGTTTCCGAGAGCAAGTCCATATTATGGCGCATATCGGGGTTGATAAGATAGTGGGCTATCATCGTATCGAATAGCGCCCCTTGTACCTTTATGCCGTAATTTTGGAGTACTTTGAGGTCGTATTTCAAATTCTGACCTACTTTGGTTATCTTCTCATTCTCAAAAAACGGTCGGAGGGTATTGAGTAACGCTGTAGCTTCTTCTTTATCTACAGGGAATGGCACATAATAGCCTTTGTGCGCCGTCCAACAGAAGGAAATGCCTACCAATTCAGCTTCGAGAGCATCAATAGCAGTGGTTTCGGTATCAAAACAGACTTCAGTCTGCTGCAATAGCGATTGTAGCAGTAGTTGTTGTGCCATTGGGGTATCTGCCAACTGGTAGTAATGGGGGGTATTGGCGGCTGTCTTCTTCTCGACCGCTACTTGGGGCTGAGCAAATAAGTCGCCTTGTACAGCAAACATATCTAACTGGGCTGACGGTGCTTTCTGGTTGCTTTGTACTACCGCTTCTGGCTGATATACCTTTTGGAAATTGACTAATAACTGACGAAACTCTAACTCTTCAAAAAGTTTGCCTACCGCCTCGAAATCGGGGGTAGAGACTTCGCAGTCCTTCTCATCAAAAACAACGGGTACATCAAGCATAATGGTAGCCAACTGCTTAGAGAGGATACCTTTTTCTTTATTATTCTCTATATTCTCGCGCAACTTGCCTTTAAGCTGGTCGGTATTAGCAAGTAGGTTTTCTAAAGAACCAAAATCGGCAAGGAGCTTTTTGGCAGTCTTTTCGCCCACAAAGGCTATTATGTGCCATTCCCTGTAGAAAAAGAAG
>NZ_KN390049.1:0-4619 GCF_000213295.2 Capnocytophaga sp. oral taxon 329 str. F0087 | reverse complement strand
TATAAGGAATAGCTATGCGGATAGCCTCAGGGGTTTCTTCGCGGTTAGCTTTATAATCGGCAAAGAGCTCGGTGCGCGCTACACTACCGCCCTTATCGAATGCTACGGCTAAATGATGAGGTCGCTCCTTTTTCATCACATCGAAAAGGGAGTTCATAAAGCCCAAAATGGCAGAGGTATTCAGTCCTTTGGAATTGATACGCGGGTTTTTAATAAAAGCGTAGTAGCCCCTAAAAATAAGGGCATAGGCATCGAGTAAAAATAGGCGTTTTTTCATAACGGCAACTATTAAGCGTTTTAGGGGGCAAAGGTACTAAAATAATGACAAATGACAAATGACAAATGGCAAATGACACGGCATTTGTATAATTAATAAAGAAAGAGCTACCTCTCTTTGTGAAGTAGCTCTTTTTGTAGATAACAAATAACCTATTTAAGGGCTTTTATTCTGTCTTTATAGCTACTATCATTATATTTTTGGTATGCTTCTAAACTTATTTCAGGCACATACACAGTAGCATTAGTATAATTCATAATAGGATAAAGACCAAAGGGTATTGTACCTTTGATATTTACTGTTTTTAAGTTTGTACAGCCGATAAATGGAGAATTATTACTATAGTATATACCGCTGATAGTTTTAGGGAAAGTAATTGTAGATAAACTCTTACAATTCTCAAAAGCATAATAACCTACAGAGGTTAAACTACTTGAAAACGCTATACTTTTCAAACTATAACAATTAACAAATGTACTACTTGGTATAACTGTTATATTTTCAGAGAGCTTAGCACTTTCAAGAACTGAACAATTTCGAAATACAGTTTCTCCCATATTTCTAACGGAATCGGGGATTACTATTTGGGTAAGGCTGCTACAATTATCAAAAACACTATGCCCTATATTTCTAACAGAATTAGGTAATAGTATATTGGTAAGACTGCTGCAATTAGCAAAAGCATAGTGTCCTATATCCCGTAAACCATTAGCTATAGTAACACTTGTTAAAGCACTACATCCATTAAAGGCTTCATAATCTATAGTTTTTACATTACTAGGAATCGTGATGCTTTTTAAAGCCTTACAATTGCGAAAAGCAGCATAATCTATTTTACTTACTGAATTAGCAATTTCTACAACACTCAATTCGCTACACCCTTCAAAAGCTTTGCCACCAATTTCAGTTACATTACTAGGTATTACCACTTTACCATCATCAGGAATCTTGTCGCAAGGCCATTTTTTAAGCACTCCATTTTCAATTATTACTCCATCAGGAATATCAGAAGCACTTGCCTGAACATTTACTGTTATACTTTTCTTTTCACCACTTTCATTGTCGGTTACTACTATTACAGCAGTACCTTTGCCTTTACCAAAAACGGTTATAGTATTCATTTTTACCAAGCTGGCAGTAGCTATGTAGGCATTGCTAGTAGCAAGAGTATAGCTACCTGTACCAGAGGTAATGTTTACTTGCACATTTTCTCCTTTTTTGAGAGTTACTGCATCGGTAGAAAGGGTGAGAGGAGCTAACTCTTTGGTTCTAAAATTACCATAAGCTGACTCTACCTTCATATTGCTATTGAGACGGTGACGGGCTATCACTTTCCAACGGAAGATATATAAGCCTTTGAAACTTGCAATAGTATTGAGGTCTACTGTCTTTTCGCGGGCGTCATAAGGCAAATCTGGTATAGTTTCTATAATATAAGACCCATCGCGCTGTAGACATTCTATTACCAAATCTATTTTCATTCTATCACCAAATGCATTGAAGTTGCCTCTGAAGAAATCCCATCTAAAGGTAATAGTCTTAGTATCGTTGAACGCCTCGCCTTCTTTAGGGTTATTTAGTGTAAAGTAGGGAGCATCAGCACGGTCTTCAATAAGCTGAGAAACAGCATTAGTATTAAAATAAGCATAGATTGCACCTGCTACATCTACTGCCAACTCACTTATCTTAATTACTTTCGTTACAAAATTAGCTTTTAGTATATGAGAACTTTGGTTGTAGTAACTTTTAAGGGTACTTCTATAGATATCTTTAGTACGAGTTACTCCTGCATACATTTTGGTTAGCTCATAAATATTACTCATATACTGATTTTGCTTTTTAGCATCAGGGTTGTTAAGCAACTGTTGAACCATAAAATAGGATAGTTGCCCACTTGCTATCAAAAACTCTCTATCGTGAATACTCTTCAAGAATTTTTTTAGTTCTTCAGGGTCTTTCATAAAATCCTCTGCTAAGGTAGTAAGAAGCTGTCTCATAGGATGGTTTCTAGAACCATAGCGAAAATCATACTTGAAGTTGTCAACTCCTGAAGCATTTCCTAAATCTTCAAGTCCTAAAGCTAAATCAATAATAGGTTTTATAAAATCACTGTATCCACTATGTAAGAAAGCTATAAGAATACGTTTTTTTTCGTCTTGAGAATACTCATCAAAAGGCTTTTCTAATTGTCCTACTCCATAAATTTCTAATTTCAGTTTATCGGCATTACCTATATCTACATTTATAGGGTCGGTAGTAGCTTTGAAAATGCTACCTGTCTCTCCTTGCAATGAGCCGTATACCACTTTCCAATAATTAGTACCTTGTGGTTTGAGCACTTCTACTTTTGAAAGTCCACCTTCATCTATATACTCTTCACTAGCAATAAGCCCATTGTTTTGCAATTTCATTTTTTTAGGATAGATGTGTATCACTCTCTTCAGATGATTAGTAACTGTGAAATTGAAAGCACCATCTTTCTTCTTCATACTACCCTTAGTAAACTCTACTTGGCTTTCATTACTATTTGAAATATTAGCTCTTACTTTTTTCAGTAGGGCAACTAAAACTCTGTTATAACCATTGAGTCCTGAATAATTAGGGCACTTACGAGCATTCATACTTACGAGCATTTCAGCAGCTACCTGAGCTCTATAATCTCCAAATTCAGGTAAACTTCTGATAATTTTCACAGCTTGCTGAAACTCAGCTTTATTACTTGTAATAAGCTCAGGGCGCAACATTAGTAAGGCAATGGCTGTTTGTTCAGCATCTATAATAAGACTTCCTGTTCTTGCTGTAGGGTCCGTTACACAGCACATCATTAAGTCTCCTTGTTGGTTGAGTACATTGTTGATAATAAGCCCAGGTGAAGTATACTGAAAAGTTCCCCCATAGAAAACATTTCCATTAATAGCACCTCTTCCCGTAGGATTAGGTTTGCTCTCTTCTGGCTTTTCAGTTAGTTTGAAATTTCCGTAAGCATTAGAGACTACTAACTCATCTAAGATTTTCTTATCTACTTCTTTAGGAAGTTCAACGGTGATACTTTGTTTTTTTACCACTTCTTCTTTGGGAGTGGGTTCAGGAGGAGTAGGAGTTGGGTTGTCTTCTCCCTCGTCTTTCTTGCTACAGCCTACCAAAATAGCCATACTGAGGCATAAGATACCTAAATGTTTTAACATCTTCATTACTTTTTTTGTTTTTAGGGTTATTATTTAAGAGTAAGGGTGTACGAACCGCCGTCTTGGTAGTCCACTTTGTATTTATCACCTTTTACAAATACAGCTGTAAGCTTACAACCATCTACCCAATAAAGGGTTACTTTGCCATTAGCGTTCGCCTCAAAAGTACGTCCGCCAGCACAGAACACGCCACCTGACACATCGGTAGATACTTTGGCGTATTTAGCTGCCGAACCATCAGCATTGCGCACTTCTACAGTGCAACTAAGGTCTTTACTACTCGCTTCGGTTGAAGGAACAAAAGCGGTAGTGAGCAGTATGAGGCTGCAAAGAAGTGCGCCCCAACGAAGGGTTTTGAATACTAAACTCATATTACAAAAAATTAAAATTATATGCTTCAGTATTACACGCTTTTCTTGTATGTAGAACAATAAAAAAAAACGTGAAACTTTTCTTAATATGTTGTGTTTAACAAACTCGTTGTTTCATTTATTTACGACGCAAAAGTACATATTATTTCTAAATGCGCAAATATTTTAACATAAAAAGCTTAAAAGAATAACTACTACTCACTAAATAATTACACAAAAAAAACTTTGTCAAGAAAAAACTGTATAGCAGTTCGTTTCTTGACAAAGTAATTATATCGAGTTGAAAAAAGTTATATTTTAGGCTTTTCTTCTGGCACTATGTGCGAGGTGTCATAGCCTGCAAAGAGCTTCAGATAATGTTGCAGTGTAATGCCATTGCCATCGGCAAAATCATAATTGCCTTGGCGTTTAAAATATTTGCGCACCGAAGTAGCCCCTGCTAAGTGTGCGGCTGCTAGAATACCTGATTCTGTTATTTCTATTCCGTTGATTTTTTTGCCTACATATTTTTCTATTTCCTTGCGCAAAAACCACTTGCTGCGCTGTAGGCTGAGGGTGAAGACCCGTTCTTGCTGCTCAGGAGAGTTGAGAAACTCGTCCATATCATTTACCCCAAAAAAGCGCAAGATACGTTTGCCAAATTGGTATTTGCCCATATACCCAAAACGGTTTACTACCGTATAACTGCCTCGCGACTCGCGATAGGCTAGGGCTTCTTTAAATCCTACAAAGGTTTTACCAGCGTGTAGGGCACTGAAAGTAATAGTTTCCTCATTATTGGTAGCT
>NZ_KN390048.1:0-10915 GCF_000213295.2 Capnocytophaga sp. oral taxon 329 str. F0087 | reverse complement strand
TCTTTATCTATACCTCTTAGCAAAAGCATCTCTCGCAGGTCTTTCACTAATTGGGTAGGCCCACAAGCGTAATAGCGCCCCCAGTTGAAGTCTTTATATTTTTCAAATAGTTCATTTACTATCTCATCATTGATACGCCCCGTATAGTGGTCGCCCCAAGGCTCTTGACTAAAGGCGTAATGCACCTTGAAACGTTCAGGGTACTGCTCCTTTAGAGCTTCAATCTCATCAAAAAACAAGGTTTCTTCTTTCGACTTATTACCGTAGACGAACACTACTTTTATTTGTGTCATCGCCAAAGCCGTCTTGGCAATACTCATCATAGGGGTTACCCCACTACCAGCCGAGAAGAGCATAATATCCCTATTACCAAAAATATCGTAGAAGAACACAAATGAACCCATCGGGGGCATCACCTCTATAGTATCACCCTCTTTGAGTTCTTGGGTAGCGTAGGTAGAAAACACCCCATTGGGCACGCGTTTCACCGCCACACTCAGCTCACCTTCATTAACGCCTGAGCAGATAGAGTAAGCGCGACGCACTTTCTCTCCATTGATAGTTTGCTGTAGGGTGAGGTACTCGCCTGCCTCAAAACTAAAAACTTTGCGCAAGAGGTCAGGCACTTCAAAGGTAATCATCACCGATGAAGTAGTAAGGTGTGTTATTTTAGCAACTTTAAGTTCGTAAAGTTTATTCATTTCGTTTTTTGTCTTTTGTCTTTACTTATACATTTCGTTATACCCGAAATAGGCGTCTTTAGAGGTTGTCAAAACCTCATAAGAGAAAGGAGTAGTACTGGGTCTGCGGCTCTGGGCTGTGCTACGGCTACCGGTTATTTGCGCTATAGCTTCAGCTAAGAAAGGTTCAGTAGGGTCGCCGAGTGTGCCAATGTTAGCTAAATCTTCTTCCATCGGTATGTCGGGCACTAACCCCTTAGTATAATCGCTAAAGCCTTTAGAGTTCTCTATACTGAGCACTATAGGCTGCATAGCCCATTTGTGCTTAGGGTTCTTTACTTTTCCAGCTTTGTCTATATAATCATAAATAGTGATAGACCCTTGGTTTTTGCCCACCGTAGTCTGTCCTATTTGTGTTATAGGCATATAGGGCTTCAAGCCGTTAATTACCAATTCGCTAGCAGAAGCAGTACGCTCGGTAGTGAGCACGTATAGCTTAGAAAGCTGCAAGCTGTGTATGGGGGTACCGTCTTTCATCTTATCGGTTAAATACTGCACCGTAGCCCCTTGCAAGTTGGCTGCGGCTTGCATCTTAGTATTCCATTTCTCTTTAACAAAAAGCTGCCCTTGGTGTTGCCCTGCTATCATCGATGCCAAATATACCGCTGTATCTATACTCCCCCCGCCATTGTAGCGCAAGTCGAGTACTAAGTCAGTAGCTCCTGCCGCCTTAAACTCGGCAAAAGCCTCATTCAGTTCCTTGTTATAATTAGCTATAAAAGCGTTGTACATCAGGTAGGCAATCTTATGCTGCCCAAGTGTGATAACCTTTTTTATCAGCACAGGGTTCTCTGGCGTTTCGGTGTTGTGTAGCGTAACGGTATGCCCTGTAGGCTGCAATATGCCTTGCTGGTCGATACGATAAATATCAATAGTATAGGTTTTGTTCTTCAGCAGTTCGTTTATATTAGTTTTCGTGATGCGCTGCCCGTTGATAGTGAGGAAGATATCACCTCTTTTCAGGCCTTGTTTATCGGCATCGGAATTAGGTATCACATAATTCACAAAGCCCGCAGCATTAACCCCATTCCTCATCAATACATACTGAGAGTCCATACCTGTACTTGCCGAAATACCTTTGAACTGGTTTTCTAACTTCACATAATCATCGGTGATATAGCTAAAGCGGTCTATTTGTTTGTATCTATTGAGCAAACCTCTGTAGAAAAGAGCTTCAGGACTGCCGAAACTCTTAAGGAATTTAGTATAATCAGTGTTCTTTTCTGCTTTAGTAGTCGAGAGTTTTCCGAAACGATTGTCCTGCAGATTGCTAACCTCTTCTTGCCACAAATAGTACTGATTAAGTCCTTTCCATATAAAGTCGCGTATGCGCAAATCAGTGTCAGAGCCTATGTAGTCAGAGCCCGTAACTATTTGTTCTTCAACTTCTTTAACACAAGAAATCAAACTAATAGCGACTAATATACAGATAAATAAATGCTTCATTTTCAAAATATTTTTCTGCGAAAGTAAGACTTTTTTTATATTTGCACAAATTTTTATAAGAATTAGCTGGTTAGATGTACTAAGATTAGAGGCTCATCCTTCGGTGATCCTTCGGTGATCCTATAGTGTAAGTATATCCAAAGTAAAGGTAAGATATAAAGGATTTTTTCTGCTTTTCTAATTTGCTAATTTTCTAATTTGCTAATCAAAAAATATGTCAGATATAATAAAATTACTCCCCGACCACGTAGCAAACCAAATAGCGGCTGGCGAGGTGATACAGCGTCCGGCATCGGCAGTAAAAGAACTGATGGAAAACGCTATCGACGCTAAGGCTACCGTCATCAAACTTCTTATAAAAGAAGCGGGCAAAACCCTCGTGCAGGTCATTGATAATGGTATAGGTATGAGCACTACCGATGCGCGTTTGTCGTTTGAAAGGCACGCTACCTCCAAAATACAGCGCGCCGAAGACCTTTTTCAGCTACAAACTAAGGGGTTCAGAGGCGAAGCTCTTGCCTCAATAGCAGCTATTGCCCATATTGAGATGCAAACCAAGCGCCAAGAGGACGAATTAGGTACCGAAATACATATAGAAGGCAGCAAAATAACCCGACAAGAGCCTTGTGTGTGCAATAACGGCACAAGTATAGCGATGAAAAACCTATTTTTCAACATACCTGCTCGCCGCAACTTTCTAAAAAGCGATAGTGTAGAGATGCGCCATATACTCGATGAGTTTCACCGAGTAGCTTTGGCACACCCCTCTATTCAATTTTATCTGTACAACAACGGCAATGAGCTGTATAACCTGCCCCCTGCTAACTTCCGTCAGCGCATCGTGCATCTGTTTGGCGGACGTACTAACGAAAAATTAGTACCTATCATCAGCGAGGATACTCCTGTGGTAAAAATCAGCGGTTTTATAGTAAAACCTGAGTACCTGCCTAAGAGCAAGCAACTGCAATTCTTAATGGTTAATCATCGTTTCGTGAAGAACCAATACCTCAACCACGCTATCACCGCTGCCTACGAGGGGTTGATACGCCCTGACCAAAAGCCTGAGTTTTTCATTTGTTTAGAGGTAGACCCTGCTACTATCGACATCAACATACACCCTACCAAAACTGAAATAAAATTTGAAGAAGAGCACAGCATCTACGCCCTGCTAAAGTCGGCAATAAAGCACAGTTTGGGGCAGTTTAGCATTGCTCCTACCCTCGATTTTACTAAAGACCCTACTTTCGATATTCCTTATCAGTACAAGGATAAAGAGCCGTCTTTCCCTAAAATAGAGGTAGACCCCGACTTCAATCCTTTTAAGATGGAAACACCTGCAGTAAAAAGCAGCAGTGGTGGGGGCGGCAATAGCTTCAGTTTTCAGAAAAAAACCGCCCAATGGGAAAGCCTGTATACCGGTATCGAGTCGGCTATCAATACGACTGCTGAGGCGGTAGAAAGCACGCTGTTCGAGGCTGAACCTGCTAAGCCTCAGGGTAAGAAAATCATCAGTTTGGCTAAAAAATACCTCATCACTACTTTGGGGGGCGAACTGATTATCATCAACAGCAACAGGGCTCACCAGCGCGTGCTGTACGAGGGATTTATGAAGAGTTTGGAGAGGACGCACACTGCCAGTCAGCAGCTGATGTTCCCTTACGAGCTTTCCTTTTCGGCACACGAATTGCAGGTGATAGCACAGCTGCAAACTCTCTTCGAGAGCATAGGCTTTATGTTTGCTATCGAAGATGACAAAATAGTGCTTAGCGGCATTCCTTTACACCTGACAGACAGTCAGATACCTAATATTTTCAACGAACTTATTCAGCAGCACATCGAGCTATTACCTACTACCGAAAACACTCAAAAAGAAGCCTTTGCAAAGACCCTCAGCAAGAGTTTAGCCATCAAAACGGGACAGGCGCTCAGTGAAGAGGAACAAGAAAGTTTGATAAATAATTTGTTTAGTTGTCAAGAAGTATTAATTTCGCCTTTTGGAAAACGTATTTATTACAACTTGTCAGTAAATGAAATAGACCGTTTGGTTAATTAACTTATCAAGAAAAATATGGAACGAATATCAAAAACAGTTTTACACCTCATTATTATCAATACTTTGGTTTTAGTCCTTATGGTATTGAATGAAAAGGGATTATTTTTGCCGCAGACAAATCTGACGTACTTGTTTTCGCTGCATTATTACGAAATGCCTTCCTTTCATTGGTGGCAGTACCTCAGCTATATGTTTATGCACGGGGGTATCTTCCATTTGCTTTTTAATATGTATGCGCTGTGGGCATTCGGCACACCACTCGAAAATATATGGGGGCGTAATAAGTTTCTGTTTTTCTACTTTTCTTGTGGTATAGGGGCGGCCTTGCTACAAACAGGAGTTAATTATTACTACGTACACCAAGCGGTAAATGCTTTAGCCGAGGTAGGCATTCCAGCCGAAGAGACTATCGGACTCATACGCGAAGGCAAATACTCGCCCGAATGGGGTAATATCATCAATTACAGTACCTACAAAAGTATGTACGACACTCTTGTGTCATATACTGTGGGGGCTTCAGGGGCTATCTATGGTATTTTAGTAGCTTTTGCAATGTTTTTCCCAAATGCTAAGCTAATGCTTTTCTTTGTGCCCTACCCTATTGCAGCACGCTATTTCATACCAATCATTGTGGCTTTAGACCTCTTTTCAGGGGTTACCGGCACCCCTATTTTCGGAGGTAATATCGCTCACTTTGCTCACGTAGGGGGTGCCCTTGTAGGCTTTCTGATAATGCTCTTTTGGCGAAAAAGAAGCTTTAATTAATTGAAAATTCATAATTACTATGCGTTTTTTGTATTTCTTAATCATAGCAAGTTGTTGGGGGCTAACGGCTCAGGGGCAGTCGACTATACACGGCAGGGTTATGCACGACACCATTCCGCTGGTGGGGGCGCATGTGCTCAATATGCACAACAATGCGATAACCACCACCGATGCTAATGGCTATTTTAGCCTCAGTGCTCGCGAAAACAGCACGCTAAAGATTAGCTACGTAGGGATGCAAACTACCTTTCACAAAGTAGTGAAAGCCGATTTTGGTTTTTCGGGGATACTCATCGCTATGAAAGAGGATATCAATCAGTTAGAGGGGGTAGAAGTATCAAAGTACCGCAAGATTACGGCGCAAGATTTGGGTATATTACAGCACAAACCCATAGAACGTACCTTTGCCGAGAAACGCCTTTACAGCGCTACCCACAGCGGAAGCGGAGTATTGAGTATTGATTTGGTTGTGAATGCTATCACAGGAAAAACCAAAATACTCAAAAAAGTAGTTGCTAACGAAAAGAATTTGATAGTAGCCGAGTACATAGTAGCGCACCTAAGCGATTTTATGAAAAAAGACCTCAAACTGAATGAAGAAGAGATAAATGTTTTGGCCTATTTTGTAATGGAGCGCCCTGATTTTCACGATTTAGTACGAAAAAAAGACAATAAGCCAATGGAGTTTCTACTCATTGAGGCGTGGGGCGAGTACAAGAAATTAGCCGACACGTCAATTAAAGAGTTAGAAAATTAAAAATTTGCTACTTAACAAATTTGCTAATTCAAATATTATTTGTATCTTTGCTGAGGAAAATAGAAGAGAAAATTATGTGTGTATTAGTATATCCAAAAAATGAAGCTCAAAAATCAGCTTTAACCTCTTTTTTAGAGGAGAGAGACATTGATTTTGATTATGAAGAGCCAAGAGCAACACCTAATGAGTATCTAAAGTTGCTTGAAAATAGAATTGATGAAATTAAGTGTAATCCTGAGAGTGCAGGAAGTAGTTTTAATGACTTCGACAAAAAAATGAGAGCTAAATATGGATTTTGAATTAATGATTCATCGTCAAGCTGAAATAGATTTAGAAGAAATACTTATTTTTTACAATAATATCAAAAATAACTTAGGCTTTGAAGTATATGAGGAAGTTTATGACTATATTCAAGAGATAAAAAGTCGCCCTTTTTCTTTCCGAAAAGAAACAGAACAAATACGAGTTTATTTTACAAAAAGATTTCATTTTGCTATTTATTTCGTAGTTGTTGAAGACCTTTTTAAAATTTGGATTATAGGAGTTATAAATCAGAAAGACAACCCTAATAAGTTAGAAAGAAGAATTTCAGTCCTTAATTTGAATTAAGCTACTAAATATTTTGGAAACAACGCTAGTAGCAGCAACTACTAGCTTATAATAAATTTGATTTTATGAAAAGTATTGAAACAGCTAAAACGTGGCTTTCTGACACTTTTGATGCAGAAACCAGAGCTACGGTACAAGCCCTCATCGATGGTAATCCTGATGAACTAAATGAGGCTTTCCACAAAAACTTAGAATTTGGTACCGGAGGAATGCGCGGTATTATGGGCATCGGTACGAATCGTATCAATAAATATACGCTCGGCAAAAATACTCAAGGTTTGAGCAATTACCTCCACCAGTCGTTCCCTAATAAAGAAATAAAAGTAGCTATCGCTCACGACTGTCGCAACAACTCTAAGAAATTTGCCAAAATAGTAGCCGATGTATTTGCTGCTAACGGCATCAAAGTATTCCTCTTCTCTGACCTACGCCCTACTCCAGAGCTTTCATTTTCTGTGCGTTACTTAGGTTGCCAAGCGGGTATAGTACTTACTGCTTCGCACAACCCACCAGAATACAACGGCTATAAAGTATATTGGGAAGACGGCGGACAAACAGTGCCCCCACAAGACGGCGAGATAATGAAAGCTATCGATGCTATCGACTTCAAAGACATTAAGTTCAATGCTGATGAGAGCCTTATACACTACATCGATAAAGAGCTTGACAATGCTTTTGCCGAAGCCTCTATTAAGCACGCTGACTTCAAAGTAGCCCATAAAGAAAACCTTAAGATTGTATTTACTTCATTGCACGGTACTTCTATCACTATGGTACCAGAAGTACTCAAACGCGCAGGCTATACCAATGTGCATATTGTAGAAGAACAAGCAGTACCTGACGGCAATTTCCCTACAGTGAAATCGCCTAACCCTGAAGAACCTGAAGCGCTAACTATAGCTCTTAAAAAAGCTGATGAGCTCAATGCTGACATCGTTATCGGTACTGACCCTGACTGCGACCGTATAGGCATAGCCGTACGCGACCTTAATGGTAAAATGGTACTATTAAACGGAAACCAAACAATGGTTATGATGACCGACTTCCTTTTAGCTCATCAAAGCAAAAAAGGCTTCAAAGGCAATGAATTTGTAGCGTCTACTATTGTTTCTACTCCTATGGTAAAAGCAATTGCCGATGCTTATAAAGTAGAATATAAAGAAGGTCTGACAGGCTTCAAATGGATTGCCAAAATGATAAAAGACTTCCCTGAGCTTACTTTTATAGGCGGTGGTGAAGAAAGTTTTGGTTATATGGTCGGTGATTTTGTACGCGATAAAGACGCTGTAACCGCTACCCTATTAGCTTGCGAGATAGCTGCCGATGCCAAAGCCAAAGGCAGTACTTTCTACAAAGAATTGCTACACGCTTATACTAAGTATGGTTTCTATAAAGAATACCTCATTTCGCTAGTGAAGAAAGGTATTTCAGGCTCACAAGAAATAGCCCAAATGATGATAGACTTGCGCGAAAATCCGCTTAAGGAAATCAATGGTGAAAAGGTAACTCTTATCTGCGATTATCAGTCATCTAAGGCATTCCACCCTCTTACTGGCAAAGTAGAAGAAATTGAGGTACCAAAATCGAATGTACTGATATACCACACTGACAAAGGTACGCGTATAGCAGCGCGCCCTAGCGGTACCGAACCTAAAATCAAATTCTACTTCAGCGTAAACACTACCCTCAGCGGTTTAGCAGCTTTTGAAGAAACCCAAAAGGTATTAGACGGTAAGATTAAGAAGATAGTAGAAGAATTGAAACTACAATAGCATATTATCGCAAATAAATAAAGCCTCTGCGCTAAAGCGCAGAGGCTTTATTTTTTCATAAAACAGAAAACAGAGCCCTTAGTACTAAGGAGCTCTGTTTTCATTTCAATAAAGCTAAAATCTTTATCTTTGTATAAGATTAATTATAACCTTCTGTTTGAACAAGTGTTTTATCATCAGCTATCATAGATGGCGAAATAGGCAAGTAAATATTCTTTCTAGTACCTCCTGAAGTCATTGAAGCTACTTCGTCATACACAAAGTTATCTCCTGCGCGTAGTAAATCCCACCAGCGTTTGCCTTCTCCTATAAACTCCTTGTAACGTTCATCAAGAATGGCTTTAGCATTAATAGCTTTAGTGCTATTGGTATAACCATAAGTAGCAGCATTGTAATTACTACCATAGGCTCTTGCACGCACTTGGTTTATCTCTGCAGAAGGGTCTTCACCTAAGTTATTTTTAGCCTCTGCTAATAGCAATAATACATCAGCATAGCGATAAATAGGCACATTATTTTCGTTTACTATATCACCTGAGTTATTCTTACCTACAAATTTTGATAGTATAGAGCCCAAATAATTAGTAGTATTGAAAGGTATATGTCCTGCATTATCAGAATAAACACGTACGAATGTAGCACGGCGTTGGTCTTTTATATCATCTAACAGACGTAATGTCTTTTCTGAAGGAGAATGATAGTTGCCACCTTCTACGTACAAGAATGATGAAATTTTTCTACCACTATCGTCATACATATCTTTAACGTCAGTATTACGCGCTGTTGTTACTTTATAGAAGTGCTCTGCTTCATCTTTCTTATAGTCTAAAGCAAAGATAAATTCGGCATTCTTTTCATTATCAATACCCCATAATTTATCATAAGACACTAATGAACCTGACACTTGACTAAGAGCATTTTTAGCTTCTGTAAAATCAGCAGTGCCACCACCTAACACTTTTCCTGACCACAAGAACACATCGCCTTTTAGAATAAGGGTAGCGCGTTTAGACCAATATACATTATCGCGGTAGAAATTTTCATTGCCGTTAAATAAATCTAAAGATCTTTGAATATCTTGCTTGATAAAAGCTAATACTTCTGCTTTAGGAGCACGAGCTTTTCTTAGCGCGGCTAAGTTATCAACGTTTTGCAAAGGTTCTGTAACGATAGGTACATCGCCCCAACTCTTTAGCATAGTATAATAGATATAGGCTCTGAGTCCGTACATCTGTGCTAGCATATTCTTCTTTTCATTTTCATTGCTGAAAGAAGTCTGAGGCGCATTTTTAATAAAGTCATTAATATAATGCAACATAGTATACCAACCTCCCCAGCTATTAAATGCCACTTTGGTAATGTTGATATCATTAGTAAATAGGTCTTGGTTATGCGCATTTTCAATACCTTTACCTCCCCATATATCAGAGCGAAGCTCTCCCATTAACCACATTGTATAGCCATAAGCTCTAAAACGTGAATATACGCCTGAGTGTACTGACTTAGCAGCCTCTTCTTTATTCCAAAAACCTGTATAAGTAAGATCACTTTCTGGAGGTGTTTCTAATTCACAGGCTCCCAATAAAAGCAATGAGAGTCCTAATAATATATTTCTTTTCATCTTTATTCAATATTTAAAAGTTATTTAAAAAGTAGCGTTGATACCAAAGGTAAAGCTACGTGGTAGAGGGAAACGTCCATTGTCCCAACCTCCTTTTTCAGGAGAATAACCAGTATACTTAGTAAAGTAAGCCAAGTTAGTACCTGAAACAAAAAGACGAATATCTTTGAAAGCATTATTCACCGCAGCTCCTGGTAGGTTATAGCTAAGAGTAATTTCGCGCAAAGCTAAATAATCTCCTTTCTCCCAATAACGAGAGCTTGCTGAATATTGTCCTTCACCTCCAGCCTTATGGTTACCACGAGGGTCGGTAAAGTCATAACGTGGAATATTAGCATTAGGATTCTCAGGTGTCCAAGTATCTCTTATCTCAGATGTCCAGTTCATATTACCTTGTACTTGCGAAATACCTCTAGTGCGCACAGCATTATTTATTAAGTGTCCTACTGCATAATCTGTTTTTACAAAGAGATTAATGTTTTTATAAGTAAAATCAGTAGTAAAACCTCCTATAAAATCAGGGGTGGTTCTACCTAACACTACTCTATCGCGGCTATCAATAATACCATCGCCATTTACATCTTTCCAACGAGTGTCACCTACTATAGGTTTTCTGTTAGCAGCAGGGATAGTACCCGCATAAAACTGAATTTTTCTATCTTTATCAGCTTCTAATTCTGCTTGGTTATGATATACTCCTTCATCCTGATAACCTACTACTAAGTCATCACCTACGCGTTCACCTTCTTGGCGACCGCCTACATACATAGTTTGGGTAGGATTTGAAGGATCCCATATTTCTTGTCCTCCTATACGATTCTTATCATTACCATTATTAGGAAGTTTCTTCACAAAACTGCGAATACGAGTAAAGTTAGCTCCTATATTCCATTTTATATTATCAGTATTGATAACTTTGAAGTTAGCCTCTATTTCAATACCTCTATTTTGTAGTGTACCATTATTGATTTTTACTGAAGAGAACCCTGTAGAGATAGGAATTCTTTGGTCTGCCAATTTATCATAGATATCACGAATGAAATAATCTACTAAGAAATTCACACGATTATTAAGAAGCCCAAGGTCTAAACCAAAGTTTAGCGTAGTAGCTTTTTCCCATTTCAAATAGTACAAAGGTACAGAGGTATTCAC
>NZ_KN390047.1:0-11061 GCF_000213295.2 Capnocytophaga sp. oral taxon 329 str. F0087 | reverse complement strand
GCAAAAACAATAGGAGTTTGTGGGCGGGTCTTTTTCTGCAACTGTGCCACAATACGTTCGCGTTCAGCAGCAGATAGGTCGGGCGGACATTTAGTCACTACCACTATATCAGCTTGCTGCACACGGCTCACCACATCGCGGAGTCGCCCCATAGGTAGTAGCCAATCGTCAGTAAATAGCTGCCCATAAGCCGTTAGGACTATATTTTTAGTTGCTTTTATAGGGCGATGCTGAAAAGCATCATCTAAGATAACCACTGTAGGCGGGGTTGGCAATTGCAACAGCTGCCGCATCCCCTCTACCCTATCTCCACAAACAGCTAAAATAATATCTTTATGAAATTTTCGCCAGAATTGGAAAGGCTCATCGCCTAAATCAGCTACTGTGGACTGTGCATCAGCTAACACAAAGCCTTTCGTCTTGCGCTTATACCCCCTACTGAGTACTGCCACACGGCACTTAGGGTGCAACTGCCTGACCAAGTATTCCACCATCGGACTCTTGCCAGTACCCCCTACCGCTACATTACCTACGCAGATAGTTGGCACTGCAAAAGTATGTTCTTTAAAAATCCCCGTATTATAGCACCAATGCCGCAAGCGCACTATCGCCCCATAAAGAAGCGCAAAAGGGAAAAGTAAAAACGATAAGTATCGCATTGTTATTCGTAATTAAAATCGATATACTTCTTTATCTTCTCGCCGTTATAAGTGGTTACCGTGCCCAGCGCATCGGCAGAGGCAAGAGTAAGGGTTCGCTTCTTAAGGTGCAAAAAGCTCAATACCCCATCGAGGCGCGCCAAGAAGCGCAACATCTGATGCGACACTCGTTTAGTAGGGGCTTTCACCCCTAATTGTTTAGCAATACGCTCTAAAACAGCTTTATAAGTTAGGTTTTCAGCATTTAGTACAAAGCGTTCGCCCTCTACCTCAGAGAATTGTAGCTGCACCATAGCGCGCACTACATCATCTACCCCTACAAAACCTGTAGCACCAGCCGGATAATAGCGCAACCCGTCGGCTACTTTCTTGTACAACAAGCCTGAGCCTCTATCAGCAAAATCGCCCCCCAACACTACTGAAGGGTTTACTATTACTACCGGCAAGCCTTCTTGCGAACCGCGCCATACCTCCATCTCTGCTCCGTGTTTACTGATAGCGTAATCGGTATTATTATCTTCGTTATTCCAATCGTTTTCCTCGTCTATAGGGGTATGAGGTAGGGTTGAAAGAGTAGCTACCGAACTTACATAACAGAGTTTTTTTACCCCAAAGTCGATACTGAGGTTCACTATATTGGCAGTGCCCTGTACGTTCACCTCTATAAGTTTATCAAAATCTTGGGGCTGAAATGAGATTAAACCAGCACAATGAAAAACGAAAGTAACACCCTCGAACGCTTTTTCAAGTGCGGGGATGTTACTTAAGTCTGCTTGTATCCATTCGATAGTGTCAAACTGAGCGGCGCCACTATCGCTGTGTTTTACAAATAATTGTCTGATTTTCTCAAGCGATTGGGTATTGCGGTAGATAGCCCTCACTTTATACGCCTTATTTTTCGTAAGATTCAAAAGCAAGCGGCTGCCTATTTGCCCCGTTCCGCCAGTTACTAAAATCATTATTCTTGTTCTAATGGTATACGTTCGTCAATAAGTTTGAGCGCGATAGGCGAGTCGTTATCATTGTAAAACTCAAATAGGTCTAAGATAGAGTGTACTAAGCGTTCTTCTTCTAATTGCTCTTGTACAAACCATTGCAAGAAGTTTTCTGAAGCATAGTCGTCTGACTGACGCGCTTTCTTGAAAATAGCAAAAATAGACTGAGTTACTTTTATTTCGTGCTCTAAAGTTTTTTCGTATACTTCTTTTAGTGAACCGAATTCTTGTTGTACTTCTCCTACTTTAGGAGCGAAAGCACGAGCACCGTTTTCATTAAGGAAACGGAAGATTTTCATCATATGGTCTCTCTCTTCTACAGCGTGGTTATAGAAAAACTCAGCACTGCGTGAGTAACCATTGTATTCTGTCCAAGAAGCCATAGCTAAATAAAGCGAACTTGCTTCTGCTTCTTTACTTACTTGTTCGTTAAGAAGGTCGATAATTTCGGGGTGCAAACTAGTTTGCGTTCTGGTGTACTTTGTTTTTGACATATGTTATAATTATTATTAAGTTTTTTAGTGCGGCAAAGGTACTAATTTTTCACCAATTAGCAACTAAAAAAGATATTTATATACCAAATTTTAATTAAATCTATTTTTTATCATTATTCCGCTCCTGCCTTCCACTGGTGCAGTACCCTCGAATAGAAATATATAAACACAAAAGTAGCTGCTAATATTACATAGTTATTAGGCAAACTACTTGGCAACAGTCGCCCCTCTATAAGCAATAGGGTGCTGTAGGAAGCGGGAACAAATACAATAAGCGAAAAGTTGATGAGGATAGCCGAATGCAGCTTGCTGATATGTCCTAATAGGTATACTGAGGCAAATATCATCAGATAAGCGGTTAGTATGTACAACCACGCCACCGAATCGCCACCCAAAGCAAAGACTGTTATTATTGATAGGATAGCCAAAAGCAGTGCCAGCACGTGCGAAAAAACAATACCAAAAAGAAATGAACGCACATTAGTGACCCTCACACAAAATACTATCAGCGAAAAGAAGAGGGCTATCATCATAAAAATATCAAGATAGCCTAATATCTTTACTACTCCTATTTTATTTTCAGCATTTGTAATAACGTAATACGCCTCTTGTAGCTGAGGGTCATCATAGTCCATTTTGTTTTCTATTGTAGGGTATTGCAGTTTAAGTGACGCTACATACGAAGACGAGTAATGACACCTAAAACGTACATCTTCGCCCATCACAAACGATATAAAAAACGAAATAGAGGCAAAAACTATCAGAAAATACTGTACAAACTGCCCGAAGAGTTTGAGCGCATTACTGGGGTAAAAATGCTTAAAGGCGTTGTTTTTGCTCATCTGCACTAACCAGCCTACCAACAGCAAAGTAGAAATGACAAAATTGAGCAAAAAGGCTATTGGAAAGAATTTTTCTATTGTACCAAAATATTTTGTACTAAAGTCTTCTTCATTCACCGAAAAGAAGCCAAAAAGAAAGAAAAACAAGTGCGCACAAAGGGCAATGCCCAATAGCCACACTATTTTGGTATTCCACAGAGACGGATAACGCTCTAATAAATATTGTTCTATTTTCTTCATTTGCTTAATAATTTGTTATTCGGGCAATGCCTTCCAACGCAGCACTGCTTTTGTGTATAGGGCGGTAAAAGCCATTACCACCAGTACAAATATCCCTTGCATCAGGTAGTACCCAAAATAAGAGCCTGCAAAAAAATCCATGCAATCTGATAATGCATTGAGTGCCTCATAATCGTAGTAGTTTTCCGATGTATTAGCTAAATAGAGACAATGATAGATAAGTTTTATCAATAGATACCCTAAAAAGAAAAACGCTAATCCAAAAAATGTTATTGATACATTCAGCAGCACCCCACTGAAGAGCTTGCGTATCTTGCCCTGTAGCTTGAGTGAAAGCACTAACACAACTACATAGGTAAGCAGAAAGAGCCCCATTGCGCATTCTTCATCGTAATAAGAGGTAAACTCGGTTAGCGGAATAAAGAGTATTGCCAGCATCGTGACTAACAGACTCAGTACCCCCGAAAAGACTACCGAAAACAAAAAAGTGCGGAGCCCCGTAGCACGTATGCAGAAAAGCACCATCGCCATAAAAAACGACAATATTACAAACACTTGTAATGGCTCATATACACAATATTTAAAATCTCTTTCTTTAAGCCGTTGGGCATTTTGGGCTATGTAATACTCTTCTACCTGCTCTTGCGGATAATAGTCGGTATAGTCATACATCTGGTAATCCTCGGGATAGTAATGTAGCACTTCGTCTATATAGCTATCAGTATACCGCCAGTGTGCCTTTGCTTTCTGGCCTGCAAAAAACGGTACCGCCAACGAAATTGATAGCAGTATCGTCAGAAAGAAACATACGAACTGCCCAAAGATTTGTCGTGCCTTTAACGGATAAAAATGCTGCAAGGCATTATTGCGGAACAGATAGATAAGCCAGCCTACTAACAGCAGCACACTGACAATTAGATTTAGTATTAAGGGTATCCCCTCGTAGCTGCTGTAGATACTGTAGTAGCTATCTTTGAGCATATCGTCATTTATAAGACAAAAACCACCTATAAAAAACAATATCTGCGCCAAGAGTGCTAAGGGCAGTACCCAAACGATGTGCGTATTCCAAATAGTAGGATAACGCTCTAACAAATACTTATTCATAACTCCCCTCATATTTAACTTACAAAAAACCTACGTGTAGAAGCCGATATATTGCGAATATAAGTAAGGTCTATCTTTGCCTTACCCAAAGCCTCTAATACAGCCGAATACTCGGTATTAGGGCGGAAATACGCTACATATACCCCTCCGTTGTAGTTGAGTTTCTCAAGCGCAAATGCTTTGAATACTGCCATCAATTCTTCGCGGGTGTTAGTAGTATCTATCTCTACTATCAGCGGCATAGCCTCTTCTGTGGCAGTTGCCTCGGCATTATCTGTATACTGACCGTTGCGCAAGAATATTACCTTATCTGATATTTTCTCTACCTCAAAAAGCTGCTGCGAACTGAGGATAAGGGCAATAGGGTGATTTACCGAGTTGGCTATCATCTTCAGGTCTTCTAAGATAACCTGTTGTGCCAATACATCCAAATTACCCAAAGGCTCATCGAGTAGGAGAATTTCCGGCTGGCGCAAAAGGGTACGCGCTAACTCAAAGCGCATTTTATAACCTGACGAAAGGGCATTCCAATCTAAGTGTTGGTACTGCCAAAGCCCTAAACGGGCAATCATAAGCAGGGTGCGCAGCTCGTTTTCTTCAGCCGGAATACCATAGCTTGAAAGGGTAAATTTCAGATTGTCTTTCAGGCTACCATACCACTTTTCGGTGCGCTGGGGTATGTAGATAAGTTTAGTACGCAGGTCATAGTCGTTCTTAGGTCGCTCGGTAAAGTAGTATTTCACTACTCCCGAATCGTATGACAGGTCGCGTGCTAAAATGCGCAATAGGGTAGTTTTACCATTGCCGTTCTCGCCTACCAACCCATATACTTGTCCTTTTTTGATAGAAAGCGAGATAGGGCCTAACTGAAAGCGCCCTAAAGCATAGTGCTTGCGCACCTCTTCAGCTACTAATACAGCCGTTTCTGTAGGGAGTTCCGTTACCTTGCAATCGGCTATCTCTCTGAGTAGCACTGTAGCTTTTTCGATAAGAGTTTCTACCTCAGCAGGGTGTTTTTCTTTCCAATCAGTTAGTGCGATGGCTTTCTCATAAATAGACATCTGCTGCGTATCAGCAGCACAATCTAACAATTTTCTGAAAGCTAAACCTATATCTTTCTGTGTAAAATATTGCAGTGTTTCTTGCACACGTAGCTGGTGTTTATTCATAACAAAACATTTATGGCGACAAAGATACTAAATAAAGACGAAATGTGAAAGAGTAAACACAAAAAAGTTACCCGAAGAAAATACTCCTTCGGGCAACTCCGTCTATTTAGGTTCTTGTTTAGTCTGTTGTAGGTTGTCTTTTACTCGTTTTGTACCATTTTAGCGTTTGATTCTATCTCATCTTGTGGTATTTGGTATACCCAACGTTTATCTCCTGCAGGTACGGTCACCTTAAAAGTATGATTACTGCCTGCCTCTTTGCGGTCTACCCCTAAGTGCCAACGCTTAAAATCGAAGAAAGAGGTACCTTCGCCCCAAAGCTCTATACGGCGTTGCGTGCGCACTTCTTCGCGCATAGCCGCTTGGGTAGTTGCGGTGAGTGTATAAGAAGGGTCGCGATAGTTCTGCATAAAATCTTCGAGGGTAGTCTTGGCAGTAGTCAAATCGTTTTGCTCTACTAAAGCCTCTACATACAAAAAGAAAGGATCTTCTATGCGTATGAAACAGTAATCGCTCAAGAAACGCTGGTCGGTAGCGTACTTTACATTAGCATAATTGGGCAAACTATAGCGGTCTGCTATCGCAGGGAAAAGCGTACTATTGATGTATATTTTCTTGCGCACATCAGTATCAGCTATTTTAGCGTAGAGGTTGCTGTACATATTCTTATAAGCCCCTGCTCCCCCTGCATACCCTTGTGTTATGGTATTGTCGATATGCGAGTAGAAAGAACCCCAAGAGGTGGTAGTTTGCTGGGTGATGTCGTAGCCCCAGAGCCAAGAAGTGTTACTAATATCCCACTTAGCCCCTTGCACTTCAGCCATTGATGTATAATTGAAATCAGAAGCATTAAGCACTATTTGGGCGTATTGGGCTACCTTTGCCCACTCTTCTTTATGCGCATATACTTTAGCCAAATAAGCAGCTGCTACGGCTTTATCAACATCTTCTTTGCTTTCGGTAATGGTAAAGCGAGCATCATCTACTACCGATAAATCTTCTATCATTTGGGCATACACCTCTGCCACTGTAGCGCGTGCTAACTTGGCATCAGTAGGCTTCAGCATTAGCGGCACCCCTAATTTTGTTTCGTTGCCCTTATAAGAATGCTGATACAAATTCACCAAATAGTAGTAATAAAGAGCCCTTAACGACTTCAGTTCAGCATATTTCTGATAAAGCACTTGCTCGGTAGGGACTTCAGCAAAATAATCGGCTAAAATGGTGTTGATAGCACTAATTTGTCGGTAGAGAAAATTCCACATAAAGCTAGTGCGCGAATAGGTAGCGTTTCGCATATCGAAATAATAGTCATAACTGAACCAATGATACGAAGCTTGCACCATATCCTGCCCTGTAAGGTCTAAGGATAGATGGATAGACTTCAGCCCAAACGAATCGTGATAGCTATTCTGTAGTGCTACATTATTATTATAAATACCATTGAGCTCTACTTGTAGTAAGCTGGCTTTAGTATCTACATCGGCTTTGAGCTCCTCTTTGCGCTGGTCGGTGAGGTATTCATCTACCTTAGGGTCGAAATCACTCTTAGAACAAGCGGTAATAAGTAGTGATAAAAAAGCGGTGGAAAGTATATATTTTTTCATAGCTTTTGCAATTTTAAAAAGTGAGTGTTAATCCCATTGAAACGGTACGAATAGGGCTGTATACGGCAGCTGTATTACTGCCCGACAAGCTAGTACGAGGGTCTAAGCCCTTGCGGTGGCTCCACAAATACACATTATCAGCCGTAAGGTAGTAGCGCAGCTTAGTAAGCCCTAATTTCTCTACCATCTGGCGCGTGAAAGTATACCCCAAACTTATATTGCGCAGCGATAGATAGTCTGACGATACCATAAAGCGGTCAGAAAGATTAAGCATCTTCTGATTAGCAAATTCAAGACGCGGAATGTCTGAGGTGGTATTATCAGGCGTCCAACGATTGCGAATGTCAGTATGCCAAGTTCTACCCAAGTCGCCTGAATGCATCAGTCCAGCGTACTGATAGTCATAGAATTTACCCCCTAACTGGTAAGAAAACTGTACTGCAAGGTCAAAATTATAAGCACTAAGAGTGGTACCAAAGCCCCCTTGTAAGTCAGGAATAGAAGTGCCTGCATATTGCTTGCTCGAACTATCGTAATCTGCACTGCCTTTCAGCTCATATTCGCCCGTAGTAGCATTTTTTACATAGAACTGGGCATCGCCATTGGTAGGATTTACGCCTCCCCATTTCACCAAATAAAAATCGTATATACTGCCTCCCTCTTTCAGTGTTTGATAGCCACGTGTTAGTCCTTTTTCACGTAATTCTTCAGGTAGGCGAGTTATTTCGTTCTTGTAGTGCAAGCCATTTACTGAAACAGTCCACTGTACTTTATCAGTACGCACAGGGGTTACCGCTAATGAAAACTCTACCCCTTTGTTTACCATATCAGCTACGTTGCGCGGTTCTGAACTAAAGCCCGTAGAAGCAGGTAACGGCATATTAAACAGCAGGTCGTTGGTTTTCTTTACAAAGTAGTCAGCCTCCAAGGTGAGTCTGTTTCTAAAGAAACCTAATTCTATCCCTGCATTGAGGTTGCCACTCTCTTCCCAAGTGATATTGCGATTGCCTTTATAGCTGGCTACAAGCCCTGGGGTATTGCCATTAGTACTTACGCTGTAGAGCGTCATATAAGGCACGTATGAGCGCCCTCCGCCAGGTAAATAAAGCTCGTCATTACCCTGTACCCCATAGCTCAACTTCAGTTTTACCAAATCTACGAAATCTACTTTCTCTAAAAACTTCTCTTCGCTAAGCAACCAAGAGGCTCCTACTGACCAGAAAGTACCCCAACGATTTTCGGGTGCAAATACTGATGAGCCATCACGGCGCAAACTAGCTGAAAGGTAATACTTTTGCTGATAGTTAGCATTTAGCTGACCGAAGTAGCCTTCTACAAAGTAACGCCGAGTATATGAGGTGAGTGAACTGAGCACCGCAGCATTATTGAACTCGCTATTGCGGGGGTCTACGAAGTTCTTCTTGCTACCCTCTATAGTACCGAAACGCTTCTGATAGCTTTCGTGACCAAAAAGGGCTTCTATACCATAATTATCCCAATTTTTGCTATAGCGCAATAATTGGTTAAAGGTCATTACTATATTGTCAGATTTGTACTTAGTTGATTCCCCTCCATAGTTCTTACCTGCACCACCTAATGGAGTAGTGAAGTAGTTCACATCATAGAAATTAGCATAAAAATTGCCATTTACTGAAAAAGTGAGATTTTTATGCAGTTGTGCCTCTAACGAAAGCGCCTGATTGAAATAATAATCGCGACTGTAGTTTAGATTCTCGCGCTGTGTAGCTACAGGGTTGGTATTATCATTAAACTTTCGGGTAGCCCCATAGTCGTAAGTATTTAATCGATTGCCATTGGCATCGTGCTCGTAGATAGGATAAATAGGCGCTATCGTTCGCGTCCACGCAAAAGGGTTATCATAGCTGCTGCTCTCTGTACTGCCTTGTTTTTCGGTGTAAGTAATCATTGAAGAAGCATTGGCTTTTAGCCAAGAAGTAATGTCGCCCTTGTAAGCAAAACGAGTAGAATAGCGGTTAAAATAACTATTCATATTATAGCCCTCATCGCCCAAATAGCCAAAAGAGAAGTAAAAACTATTGTGTTCAGTACCTTTGGTCATACTCAGGTTGTGCTCTTTGCGCACACGACTATTGAAGAGAGCCTTTTCCCATTGGTTGAAAGTAGCCGCATCAGAATATTTGATAGTAGCGGCAGGATTAAGTTTACCGGTAGGCAGTACCACCTTATCATCAGCTACGTTATAGATATTATAGCCTGCCCCCACATTATTGATAAGCGATTGGCTGGCATTGCTGCGCGCCAAGGCATCAGCTTGTCTTTGAGCGTACAAATTCTGGTTGTAAAGCGCCGCCCAAAGCGTTTCGTAGTATTCGCCAGGGCTGCTGATAATATCATACTCAGGGATACCGCGGTAGTTGAAGCCCAACTTACTATCTACCGAGATAGATAGGCGCCCTTTAGAACCACTTTTGGTAGTGATAAGCACCACCCCATTAGCACCACGAGCTCCGTAGAGAGCCGAAGAGGAAGCGTCTTTTAGCACGTTCACACTCTCTATATCGCTGTTATTGATGGCGTTGAGCGTCCCTTCAAAAGGCATCCCGTCTAAGATGATAAGGGGAGCACTTGAAGCGTTGATAGAGCCAATACCCCTAATGCGGATAGCAGAACTACTACCAGGTTGCCCTGACGAGGTAGAGATTTGCACCCCTGCGACAGCCCCTTCTAAGGTTTTGGCCACATCGGTAGTCTGTTTGGCCTGAATAGCGTCGGCCTTGATAGTAGCCATAGAGCCTGTAAACGATTTTTTGTCGGTAGTACCATAGGCTACTGCTACTACCTCAGTACCTTCGAGCTGTTGCACATCAGCAGAGAGGACGATATGCAGCGTGCGCTCCTTGCCTACCTTTACCTCTTTAGGAGCATAGCCGATAGTCGAAAAGACCAAGATATCGCCCTGATGAGCTTTCATCTCGAAGTTACCATTCCAATCGGTAGCCATACCCTTAGCAGTACCTTTGATGACGATAGCCGCCCCTGGCAGCTCAAGTCCGTCTTCATCTTTTACGGTACCTTTGATAGTTACTTCCTGAGCTATTAGCCAAAAAGGGAAAAGCCAACAGAAAATAAACAAAGCGATTTTGTGTGTGTTATCCATACATTTATACGTTTTAATGCGCCAAAAGTATCATTATCTTTCGTAACTACCAAGAAAAAAGTAAAAATTTAACAAACATTAACAATTTAGCGTTGTTTTGTGATATTTACTATTTTGCAAGAAACGCAAAAGAGAAGCAGCCAAAAGGTCTTTTATTGAAAGATTATCAGTTTTAGAGGCTTTCTGCTGCAAAAAATGCAAAATTTTAACAAAGAGGAAGAAGAGACAAAAGTTGGTTGTTGTTCGCTCACCCTTCGCTCATCGTTCGCTGAAGGTTCGCTGAAGGTTTGTGTATGGGAAGGGTGAGAAGGCTGGGAAGAATGGGACAAGTGAGACAGGTGGGACAAGTGAGACAGGTGGAAGAAATGAGAAGGCTGTGAGGGCTGAGAAGAATGGGAGGAATGGAGATGATTGGTAAATAAAAAAGAGTGATAGAAATCGTTCTATCACTCTTTGTATAGTAACTTATGTAAGTCTTACAAATAATAGCCCATAAATTCTTTCTTACAATTATTATTATTGAGCACTTTTGTTAAATCCTGACAATAGACAATATATTTGTTAGTCTCAGGAATAGACATTTTATCTGTACCTGGGTAAATGAAAGCTATGTAAGTAATATTTTTATCAATCATTATAGCCATTCTTGATACAAATTTTTTAGCTACAGAGTCAGCTCTATGAGGATCTAACTCAATAATAATACAATGATCCGTTTTTTCATTTCGCCCAAAAATATCAAAACTATCTCTTTGATTATCAGAAGGAGTGTACTCTGTTTCCCATTTATATTCCTTTAAAACAGTTTT
>NZ_KN390046.1:0-11251 GCF_000213295.2 Capnocytophaga sp. oral taxon 329 str. F0087 | reverse complement strand
GGTACAAGCCTTCTATGAGGCAACTTATCTATTTACTGTTTCCGAAGGGGTGTTTAATCCCCCACCTAAAGTAAAGAGCGGAGTGCTACGCTTAGTGCGCAAGTCTGATTATCATTTAGACTGTGATGAGGCTCTCTTCTTCACTATTGTGAAAACTGCTTTTAATCAGCGGCGCAAAACCCTCAGAAATAGTTTAAAACCTCTACTAACTAACGAATTCCTAAAGAATAATAGTATTTTCGACAAACGCCCAGAGCAATTGCCTTGGCAGGATTTTGTATTTATCACTAAAGAAATCAGTCGGAAAGAACAATAACTACTGATGGTAAACGAACTATGGCAACTTTTAAGATAACAGACGCACTCATTGAGCAAATACAACAGCTCATTGAAGAAAAGAAAAATAAAGAGTTAACAACGCTCTTAAGCGACTTGCACTATGCCGATATAGCTGAAGTTATTCACGAATTGGATATTGAGGAGGGTGTATATATCATTCGTCTTATTGATGCTCAGAAAACTTCAGATGTACTGACAGAGTTAGACGATGATTATCGCGATAAGATATTAGAGCACCTTTCGGCTAAAGAGATTGCTGATGAGATATTAGAGCTTGATACCGATGACGCGGTGGACATCATTTCTGAACTACCAGAAGAGCGAAAAACAGAGGTTATCTCGTATATAGAAGACGTAGAGCACGCTAAGGACATCGTCGATTTGCTGCGCTATGACGAGCATACGGCAGGGGGGTTAATGGCGAAAGAGTTAGTCAAGGTAAATGAGAATTGGAATGTGCTCAAGTGTGTGAAGGAGATGCGAGAGCAGGCAGCCAATGTTACACGGGTACATTCAATATATGTAGTAGATGATAATGATGTGCTAAAAGGGCGACTTTCACTTAAAGACCTACTTACTACTTCTACCCGCTCTGAGGTGAAAGATATTTATATCCCAAAAGTAGATTATGTATATGTTACTGATACCGCTGAAGAGGTTGCTCATATAATGAGTAAGTACGACCTCGAGGCAATACCGGTAGTAGATGAGATGAAACGCCTTGTAGGGCGCATTACCATTGATGACGTGGTAGACGTGATAAAAGAAGAGGCTGAAAAAGACTATCAATTAGCGGCCGGTATCACCCACGATGTAGAAGCTGACGACAGTGTGTGGAAACTTACTAAAGCGCGCTTACCTTGGTTGCTTATCGGTATGTTTGGCGGACTTGGAGCGGCGAGTATCATCAATGGATTTCAAGATACGATGAATATATACCCAATATTGCTGATATTCATTCCACTTATTCAGGCTACCGCAGGGAATGTAGGGGTACAATCTTCAGCGATAGTAGTACAAGGCTTAGCAAACAACTCAATTGATGGCGAGATTATCAAGCGATTACTAAAAGAGTTTCTCTTAGGGCTTATCAACGGAGGTACTATAGCGGGTATTGTGATATTAGTAAGCCATTTTGCTTTTAAAGCGGAGTACTTGGTAAGTATCACCGTAGCGATTGCCCTTGTAACAGTGATAGTAAATGCGGCAGTAATAGGTACTTTCATACCTATATTATTACACAAACGCGGTATAGACCCTGCGGTAGCAACAGGACCCTTTATCACTACCAGTAATGATGTTTTGGGTATTCTAATTTACTTCTTTATAGCGAAGTTAATATTAGGCTTTTAGTCTATAATAGTGAATAAATAAAAAAAAATGCAAGAAGCTATAAGGCCTCTCGCATCTTTTTTTATTGCTCATTAGTATTACTTTGTCCCATCAGCATAAGATAAGCTTTTAGAAAGTCATCTAATTCACCGTTCATTACACTATCAACATCAGTCGATTCGTAACCTGTGCGCACGTCTTTCACCAGCTTATAAGGGTGCATTACATAGTTGCGTATCTGCGAACCCCATTCTATTTTCATCTTTCCAGCTTCTATCTCATCACGCTTAGCTTGACGCTTTTTCAGCTCTATTTCGTATAACTGCGATTTAAGCAATTGCAGAGCTTTGTTTTTGTTGTCTAACTGACTACGTGTTTCTGAGTTTTCAATGATAATACCTGTAGGGTGGTGGCGTAGTCGTACGGCAGTTTCTACCTTGTTTACGTTCTGACCACCGGCACCACTCGAGCGCATTGTCTCAAAAGTAATATCAGCAGGATTGATTTCTATTTCAATAGTATCATCGGCTAACGGATATACATACACCGAAGCAAAAGAGGTATGCCGTTTAGCATTACTGTCGAAAGGTGAAATACGCACTAAGCGGTGAACACCATTTTCCCCTTTTAGGTAACCAAAAGCATATTCACCTTCAATCTCTATGGTTACAGTTTTTACTCCAGCAACATCGCCTTCTTGAAAATTGAGGGTTTTCACCTTATATTTTTGGTTGTTGCACCACATAGTGTACATGCGCAGCAACATCGATGCCCAGTCACAACTTTCAGTACCACCTGCTCCTGCTGTAATTTGTAGTACAGCACTCATAGCATCACCTTCGTCAGAGAGCATATTGCGGAACTCTAACGCCTCAATAGCGTGTAGAGCTTGGGTGTATTGCTGGTCTACCTCTTCGGCTGAGGCTTCCCCATCTTTCAAGAAGTCCAACATTACCTCTACGTCAGAGGTTAGGCTTTCGGCTTCTTCATAATCTTCCACCCACTTTTTCTTCACGCGCAGTTCGCGCATTATCTTCTCAGCTTCTTTAGCGTTATCCCAGAAGTCGGGAGCAAAGGTTTTTTCTTCTTCGTTGCTTATTTCTATACGTTTGGCATCTATGTCAAAGATACCTCCTTAACGCACCCAGGCGATTCATTAAGTCTTTTACTTGTTCGGTATTTGTCATACTTTTAATATCTCAGCTTCCTTAGCGGCTAATACTTCTTCTACTTTTTTGATGTATTTATCGGTGAGTTTTTGTACGCGTTCTTCAGCATCTTTCTTGATGTCATCAGAAGTTTCTACCTTTTTAATCTCTTTATTAGCTTCTTGGCGAGCGTTGCGTACACTTATTTTAGCATCTTCACCTTCGCCTTTAGCTTGCTTTACCAGCTCTTTACGGCGCTCTTCAGTCAATGGGGGAACGCTGATAATCACCATTTCACCGTTATTCATAGGGTTGAAGCCTAAGTTCGCTATCTGAATAGCTTTCTCTATAGGTTGAATCATTTTCTTTTCCCAAGGCTGTATAGTGATGGTGCGCGAGTCCGGAGCAGCTACGTTAGCTACTTGGCTCAGAGGCGTTTGAGCACCGTAGTAATCTACCATTACGCTGCCTAACATTTGCGGACTTGCTTTACCAGCACGAATGTTGCCCAAAGCCTTGTCTAAGTGTTGCAATGCCTCTTGCATCGCTTCTGAGGTACTGTCTAAGATGATATTAATCTCTTCGTTCATTGTATATTGTTTTATTTATTAGTATTAGTTTTATTAGATAATAACTTTTTAATTTTCATTTGTAGATTATTGTTCTTCTTATAAAAGAAGAAAATACCTACAATCAATAAAATTGTCAATAATGGTTGTATAATCACAAACAAATAGATGTTCACTGCTTCATAAGTAGTTCCAAAAGAATCTGCTAATAAATACAAGCCTTCCACTGCAAGGTCAAAACATCTATGTAATAGATTTTGTTCCATTAGTATTGTGCTTCTAATTCTTTAATAAAGCGCTTTTTCTCTCTGTATTGTATGTATTTAACTACAAAAAGTAGCAAAAGAGCAATATTTACCATAGGCATTAGAAAAATAAAGACAATAGCATTCACTTCTTTATAGGTAAACCCTGTGAAATTTGCCAATGATTGCATTACTTCACAACACCAATTGAATAATACTTCCATTAATCATTTTAATCATTAACCATTAACCATCAATCATTAACCATTAATCATTGTCCTTATTTCTTCTTGTATATTTCTTCAAAAGGCAGTCTAAAGCGTTCTCCCCTAACGCCTTGATCTTCACGCAGTCCGCAAGATACGAGCATATTCACTTCTGCTCCATAAGGCAGGTGTAATATCTTTTTTACGCGTCGGCTATCAAAGCCTTCTATAGGACAGGTGTCATAGCCTGCTTCTGCCATTGCCAGCATAAAGGTTTGCGCTACCAATCCGCAACTCTTGTGTACATTCACCCGCATATCACTTTCAGAAACGAGTTGCATCATAGGATGAAACCAACTGCTAACTACCCCCAAAGTCTTGCGCAAAAGACCCAAAAGACCAAAACACCTGCTAAAGAGAAAAGGCATCAGCTGGTTGTAAAACTTCTCTTGTTCCTTGATGCGCTTGGCTTGTTTCTCTGGTGGACTATTGCGCTGTATATTACCGCGTTCAAACTCTAGAACCTTCTTGGCGTGCAGACGGTGTTTGTCTTGTCGGGCAACGAATACTACCATTTGCTGTGCTGTAGTAGCCGTTTGCTGGTCAAGGCAAGCGTGTCCCAGTTTTTTGAGTAGTTCCTTATCGGTGATGTGATAAACTTCATACAACTGCATATTATACGTGGTAGGAGCCAGAGTAGCCAATTTAAGGCACTCCCGCACCTTCTCTTCACTAATAGGCGTAGGAGCGTAATAACGTATCGCCCTTCTAAAATCTAAAATGTCTTTTAACATATTGTTTATTTGTTGTTACTTGTTAGAGAATGATGAAAAACTCAGAGGGCTTGGAGTTTTATAAGGGGCTCCGAGTTACTTATCACTACACTTTGCCAAAGGTCGTAGCACGACAAGCAATTATAAACTCTGCCAAAGTTTATATCAAAATCTAACCATTAATCATTAACCATCAATCATTAACCATTAACCATCAATCATTAACCATCAATCATTAATCATTAACCATTAATCATTAACCATTAATCATTAACTACGGTTCCTACATTTTCCCCTGCTACTACTTTAGCGAGATTGCCTTTTTTGTTCATATCAAATACAATAATAGGCAAATGGTTCTCTTGGCTAAGAGTAAAAGCCGTCATATCCATTACTTTAAGGTTTTTATCAATACATTCATTGAAAGAGATATGGTCAAACTTCACAGCCTTAGGGTCTTTCTCAGGGTCAGCAGTATAGATACCATCTACACGAGTACCTTTCAGGATTACATCTGCATTGATTTCAATAGCGCGAAGTACAGCAGCCGAATCGGTTGTAAAATAAGGATTACCAGTTCCTGCCCCAAAGATAACCACGCGTCCTTTTTCTAAGTGACGTACAGCGCGACGTTTGATAAAAGGTTCGGCCATCGCTTCCATTTTAATAGCCGTTTGCAGACGAGTATAGATACCTTCGTCTTCTAAGGCACTTTGTAGGGCGAGCGAGTTGATAACAGTAGCGAGCATACCCATATAGTCGCCTTGTACTCTATCCATACCATTGCTAGCGCCAGCTACGCCGCGAAAAATATTGCCACCGCCGATAACGATAGCCACTTCAACTCCCATAGCTACCACCTCTTTTATTTCAGTGGCATACTCTTTTAGTCTAGCAGGGTCTATGCCGTATTGGCGACTTCCCATAAGGGCTTCCCCGCTGAGTTTGAGCAAAATACGTTTATATTTCATTTTCAATATAGCTTATTGGTTCTGTTTCAGATATAAGATTTTACAAAAGTAAGTAATTTTAATGAGAGTACCAAAAAAAAGTACAGCAACTTACAAAAACGCCCATTTTTTTCATTCCTCCCAATCCTCCCAGCCCACCCAATCTTCCCAGCCCACTCAATCTTCCCAGCCCACTCAATCTTCCCAGCCCACCCAATCTTCTCAGCCTTCTCAGCCTTCTCAGCCCTCCCACTTGTCTCACTTGTCCCACCTGTCTCACAATCGCCAGTGCGGCTCGCACTCCCGCCTGTCTCACTTGTCCCACTTGTCCCATTTGTCTCACTTGTCCCACTTGTCCCACCTGTCTCACCTGTCCCACTTGTCTCACCTGTCCCACCCGTCCCACTTGTCCCACTTGTCCCACAATCGCCAGTGCGGCTCGCACTCCCACCCGTCCCACTCGTCTCACCTGTCCCACAATCGCCAGTGCGGCTCGCACTCCCACCTGTTCCACTTGTCTCACTCGTCCCAGCCCACCCAATCCTCCCAGCCTTTTCAGCTCTTTCAGAAAAATTTTCTTCTATACCTTCCCTTTACCTTAGATATAGGAAGGATACAGCATCACCGAAGGATTACCGAAAGATGAGCGAAGCACAAACGTCTAATCACCGCCTAAAAACCAGAAAAATATCCTACACCAATCCTATTCATAATCTATTTCAAATTTCTCATTCCACCCAGCCTTCTCAGCCTTCCCAATCCTCCCATTAACTAGAAAAAGCACCTTGTTATTGCTGAAAAACTAACGACTAAAGCCTAAAACCTAATAACTAATGATAAAAAAGTTATTTTATTATCTATTGATAATGAGTGAATTATGATTTTTATTCAAAAAAAAATGAAAAAAAGTTGCCGAAAAATTTGCAGAATGAAAAAATCGTAGTACCTTTGCAACCGCAAAAGAGACAGAAAAGGAGTTCATAAAAATAAAGGAGAGGTGCCGGAGTGGTAACGGAGCAGATTGCTAATCTGTCGGCGGGTAACCGTCGCCTGGGTTCGAGTCCCAGTCTCTCCGCATCTTTTAGCAAAGACTGATAAATTCGGGGCGTAGCGTAGTCCGGTCATCGCGCCTGGTTTGGGACCAGGAGGTCGCAGGTTCGAATCCTGCCGCCCCGACAAAAATAAAATATTTCATTAATGTTTCCTTGTGAGTTGCATTATTGGAATATTTTTTTTGGAAAATGGTCACGTAGCTCAGCTGGATAGAGCATCTGCCTTCTAAGCAGACGGTCACAGGTTCGAATCCTGTCGTGATCACGAGAATTTGTTTCATTTTGTATTAAAATTTATGTTCGAAATAACGCAGAGCTTTTGCCCTGCGTTATTTTGTTTTAACCCAAATTCTACATCTCATATTCGCTGCTATACTCATAATTCAAAATTATTTCCTATCTTTGCCCTGCGCGGCACAATATTTGTATAAAGCAAAATACTGAAAAATTAATTAATATATGGAACAAAGAACTGCTGTTGATATCAGTAAAATAAACGAAAAAATCGAGAGGGAAAGCGCCTTTATCGATATACTTACTGCCGAAATGAATAAGGTTATCATTGGGCAAAAACATATGGTCAATGCCTTGCTTATCGGCTTGTTAGGCAAAGGGCATATCCTTTTAGAGGGCGTTCCTGGGTTGGCTAAAACCCTATCTATCAATACGCTGGCTAAGTCAGTGCACGGCTCTTTCAGTCGTATACAGTTTACCCCCGACTTACTGCCTGCCGATGTCATTGGTACAATGACCTACAACATCAAGCAAAATGAGTTTTCTATCAAAAAGGGACCTATCTTTGCTAACTTTGTATTGGCTGACGAGATAAACCGTGCTCCTGCTAAGGTACAATCAGCGCTGTTAGAGGCTATGCAAGAGCGTCAAGTAACTATAGGCGACTCTACTTTTAAGCTCGATACTCCTTTTATGGTTATGGCTACCCAAAACCCAGTGGAGCAAGAAGGTACGTATCCGCTACCTGAGGCGCAAGTAGACCGTTTTATGTTAAAAACAGTAATTGACTACCCTAAAATAGACGAAGAACAGCAGATTATGCGCGACAATCTAAGCAATAGCTATGCGGTGGTGAACCAAACAGTGAGTTTAGAGCAGATTACTAACGCACAGGCAGCTGTTAGAGAGGTATATATGGACGAGAAGATAGAAAAATATATTTTGGACATCATCTTTGCCACCCGTTATCCTGAAAAATACGGATTAGCAGACCTTAAGCCGCTTATCAGCTTTGGAGCTTCGCCACGTGGTAGTATCAATCTTGCTATGGCAGCTAAGTGCTATGCTTTTATCAAGCGTCGTGGTTATGTCATTCCTGAAGACGTACGTGCTGTAGTATTCGATGTGCTTCGCCATCGTATAGGTATCACTTACGAAGCTGAGGCTGAGAATATTACCTCTGTAGAGATGGTACATAAAATCGTAAATACGATTGAAGTGCCTTAGTAATTAGCCGATTTGCTAATTAGCAAATTAGGGAGTGTAACAATTAAGAATATAGTATTATGAGGACGTTGCAAATATCTATTTCAGAACTTGAGTATCAGAAGTTTGGCATCAAAGAAGAGCGATTGCACTTTTCTGAGCTACTTGATATTATTAGTAGAGAAATTACTAAAATAGGATTACAACAAGTGGTAGAACTTTCAGAAAAATACGGACTTTCAGCAATGACAATGGACGATATTTCTGCTGAAGTAAAGGCTGTAAGAAATGAAAAGCGTAATTATTGATACGAATGTAATAGTTTCATCATTAATTCAAAAAAGCTATCCTTATTTGATTATTTTTGATTTATTCTTAGAAGGTAAAATTAGAATTTGTGTTTCTGATGAACTTATAGAAGAATATTTTGATGTATTATCTCGACCTAAATTTCAGAGATTTCCTGATTTTGCTAAAAAAGCAGAGCTTATTCTAACAGAAATAACAATGAAATCGGTAAAATATACTCCTGAAATAAAATTGGATATTATTTCTGACCAAGATGATAATATGATTTTAGAGTTAGCCTACGAGAGTAAAGCTGATTTTATTATAACAGGCAATACAAATGATTTTACTATTTCAGAATATTTGCATACTAAAATTGTAACTCCAAGAGAGTTTTGGGAATTAACCATTAACAATTTATCATTAAACAAAGGTAATCATCACTTTTTTGATTGACAGTATAGATTTTGGATACAAAAGAATTATTAAAAAAAGTACGCAAGATAGAGATTAAAACGCGAAAACTCTCCGATAATATTTTCGGAGGGGAGTACCACTCTACTTTCAAAGGGCGCGGTATGACCTTTAGCGAGGTACGTCCGTACCAGTTTGGCGATGATATTCGTATGATAGACTGGAACGTTACGGCACGCTATAATGAGCCTTTCGTGAAAGTATTTGAAGAGGAACGCGAACTGACCCTTATGCTAATGGTAGATGTGAGTGGTAGCGAACTTTTTGGTACACAACAGCAGTTTAAGAGCGAAATTATCACCGAAATAGCAGCTACTTTAGCATTTTCGGCATTACAAAACAATGATAAAACAGGTTTGATACTCTTTTCAGACCAGATAGAATTGTTTATACCGCCTAAAAAAGGAAAATCTCACGTGCTGCGCATCATCAGAGAGCTTATAGAGTTTGAACCTAAGAGTTTTAAGACCAATATAGGCGAGGCTTTTCAGTTCCTCAGTAGGGTGATGAAGAAAAAAGCTATTGTATTTATGCTTTCTGACTTTATCGATAAAGGGTATGAGAAGCCTATACAGATAGCGGCTAAAAAGCATGATATTACCGGCATTCGCATCTATGATCAAAAGGAAACGGAGTTGCCTAATTTGGGCTATATAATGGTGAAAGATGCCGAAACAGGTGGTCTTATGCGGGTAAATACAGCTTCTTCGGCAGTGCGCAAAGAGTATGCGCAGCAGTACCGCGATACGGTGAGCTACTTCGAGGGGCTTTGGCAGAAATCAGGAGCTGGGGTAGTGAATTGTCGTAATGACGAGAGTTATACGCAGAAACTATTAGGCTACTTTAAAAGGCGATGAGATAATTAGCAAATTAGTAAAGAAGATGAAGCGATTATTGTATTATACGTTTTTATTAGCTTTCCCAATGCTTTACGCCCAAGAGGTGAAGGTGGAAACTAATACGAAAAACATCAAAATAGGGGAACAAATACAGTATAAAGTGTCGGTAGAAACGCCTGCCGATACACCGGTATCTTTTCCTGAGGGACAGACATTTGCTCCTTTGGAAATGGTGAAAACTCGTGCAGCTGATACGTTGCGCGATGGCGGGAAGTACCGATTGGTAAAGGAGTACTACCTTACCCAGTTTGACGAAGGGAAGTACACCATTCCGTCTCAGAAAATACGCATCAATAATAAGGATTATTTTACCGATTCGCTATTGGTAGAGGTGCACACAGTGGCTATTGATACCCTCAAACAGCCCCTCTACGACATCAAACCTATACAAGAGGTTAAGAAACCTTTTACCTCGTATGGGTGGATACTTACAATTATTGCTGCAGTGTTATTGCTGTTGATAGTAGCTTTTGTTTATTTTGTGTTTATCCGCAAAAAGAAATTTCCTTTCTTGCAAACACAGAAAAAACTACCTCCTTTCGACCGTGCTATTCAAGATTTAAAAGAGCTACAAAACTCTAAATACCTGATACAATCGCAACACAAAGAATACTATACTCGTTTGACTGATATAGTGAAAGCCTACTTAGAAGAGGAGGTACATATACTTGCAAAAGAGAGTACTACTGATGAGTTATTGACCAAAATAAATCTACTACAAGAAAAAGGCAAACTAAACCTTAATCAGGAGACGATTACTAACCTTAAAAGGGTATTACAGACTGCCGATTTGGTGAAATTTGCTAAGAATAAACCCTCTGATGACAATGCTGAATACGACCGCGAAACCATCGAAAATGTAGTGATTAAAACTAAAGAAGCTATTCCGCTTGAACCTACTGACGAACAGGCTATCAATGAAGCAAGGCAGAAAGCATTAGCCCTCAAAAGGCAAAAACGAAAGAAACTCCTTATAAAAATAGGGGTGGGGATACTCCTTTTCTTCTTGCTCGGGGGAGTAGGATTGTATTTTGGCTATCGTACCCTTAAAAATTGGTTGTTTAATCCGTATGTGGCAGAGCTAAACGAAGGAAAATGGGTAACTAGTGATTATGGATATCCTATTACCGAGCTTACCACTCCGAAAGTGCTAATGCGCAAGCAGATAGTAGATATTACGGGCTTCAAACCTATTATTCACAGTCAGAGTACTTTCTATTTTGGTAGCCTTAACTCTGAGCTGTATATAATGACTAATATTATCACCTTTGTAAAGGAAACCGGAGGTAATAGTAGTGAGCGCGGTGATGGCAATATCTCTTTAGACCCGCAGTTGGTCAATGAGATAGTGCTCGCACAGCTCGACAAGGCTGGCGCTAAGAATATCACCACCTTGCAAGAGGAATACACAACCCCTGCAGGTGTAAAAGGAATGAAAGTATTTGGTGAAATGACACTGCCCGATAAAAACGGCAACCTTTTCAAAGCAAATTATGAGCTTTATAGCTTTACTGAAAATGGTGCCTTACAGCAGTT
>NZ_KN390045.1:5901-12737 GCF_000213295.2 Capnocytophaga sp. oral taxon 329 str. F0087 | reverse complement strand
GCAATAGAGTCAAGAGATTTGATAATGCAAGCAATAGAAGAGGCCTGCCGTGTGTATGACTTAGATACACGCAATGTTACCCTATTAGGATTTAGTCAGGGGAGTATATTGAGTATGGCGGTAGCCCTTTCGTATCCTAAAAAAATACGCAATGTGATAGCCCTAAGTGGGTATCTAAATAAAGATATTATAAAAGAAGGTTATGAGAAAGAACACCACTCTATGACTCATTTCTATATATCGCACGGCTCAAGTGACCAAGTAATTCCGGTAGAATGGGCACGACAAACCCCTGTAATACTTGATAGCATAGGTGTGAAGTGCCGTTATGAAGAGTTCCTTGTGGGGCACGGTGTTTCGCCACAAAATTTCTATTCTTTCCGTGAGTGGCTTACTCAGCAGTAATTTATGGATAAAAAAGAATTTAAGGAAAAATATGAGCTTTTTAAGCGCAAGGCGTATGTTATTATTTATGGTACTAACACACGCTTAGGTAAGCTTTTTGACCTTGTGCTATTAGCACTTATTTTTATAAGTGTAGTGATGGTAATGCTCGAAACTGTAAAAGGAATAGACCACCGACTACACGGCTTATTGGTGTTTATGGAGTGGGTGATAACTATCTTCTTTACAATGGAGTATATATTGCGTATTATTAGCAATAAAAAGCCTTATCGCTACATATTTAGTATATATGGCATTATAGACTTGATAGCTATTTTGCCTATGTACCTGTCCTTTATCACCCCGAGTACGAAAGCTATTTCGGTAGTACGTGCCCTTAGGCTACTGCGTATTTTTAGGATATTAGACTTGGTGAGCTTTATGAACCAAGGAGAAGAGCTAAAGTTGGCACTACGCACCAGTAAGAATAAGATTCTTGTTTTTATCTATTTTGTGTTTGTAATATCTATACTGTTGGGTTCGCTGATGTATGTGGTAGAGAATGAACACAGCGGATTTACTAGCATTCCACGCAGTATTTACTGGTGTATAGTAACTCTTACCACGGTAGGTTATGGTGATATAAGCCCTGCAACTACTTTGGGGCAAATGATAGCTTCGTTAGTAATGATATTGGGTTATGGCATTGTAGCTGTGCCTACGGGTATAGTAACCGCTGAATATAGTCGTGTATCGAGAGCTAATATACTAAAGGAAGAGCAGCGCTGTCAGCAAAAAGAACTTTTAGCTGATAAGCATACTGAAAAAGTTATTTGCCACCAATGTAATAATTCGAGCCATTTAGAGGGAGCTAATTACTGTTCATCTTGTGGAGCTCCATTAAAAAAACAGATAGACAAATGTCCCGAAAAAAACGATTACTTCTGACAATAGTAGGACCTACTGCCATAGGTAAAACCCGTTTAGCTATAGCTTTGGCACAGCATTTCGGCACAGAAATTATCTCGTGCGACTCGCGTCAGTTTTTTAGAGAAATGCATATAGGCACGGCAGTACCTACTGCTGAAGAACAAGCCCTTATAAAGCACCATTTCATTCAGCATAAGAGTATTTTTGAGCCTTATTCGGTAGGAGATTTTGAGCGCGATACCCTTACCCTTCTCCATAACCTTTTTGAAACACACGAGGTGGTAGTGATGGTCGGGGGTAGCGGCTTGTATGTGAAGGCTGTAATAGATGGATTAGATGACTTTCCGACAGTAGATGAGCATATAAGAGAAACGCTTAACGCTTCGTATCAGTCAGAGGGTATTGGGGTACTACAGACTCAGTTAAAAGAATTAGACCCACAGCATTACGCAAAGGTAGATACTCAGAATCCGCATCGTATGATACGTGCTTTGGAGGTGTGTATAGCTACTGGAAAGCCTTATTCATCTTTTTTGCAACAGAAAAATGTAAGTCGGGATTTTGAAACTCTTCAGATAGGGCTAACAGCTGACAAAGAAATAGTATATCAGCGAATAAACGATAGGGTAGAGCAAATGTTAGCAGAAGGACTGCTGATAGAGACGCAGCAGTTATTGCCCTACAAACAGCTAAATGCCCTACAGACAGTAGGCTACCGAGAGCTATTTGATTTTTGGGAAGGAAAGCATTCACTACTATTTGCTATAGAAGAGATAAAGAAAAATACACGCCGTTTTGCTAAGCGTCAGTACACGTGGTTTAACAGAGATGAGAGGATACAATGGTTTGACTACCAGACTCCTATAGAAGAAATTATCAAAAAGACAATATACAATGGAGAAAATATTTAAGCATTGCCCCAACTGTACTTCTACGAATACAGAATTCCCGAATAATGTGCGATTTTTATGTCACGATTGTGGTTTTACCTACTTTCACAATATAGCTGCAGCTGTAGCCGTAGTATTTAGGTATGAAGATAAAGTACTTTTTACAGTACGGAATATGGACCCTGACAAAGGAAAATTAGATTTGCCAGGTGGGTTTATAGACCCTAATGAGACTGCGCAAGAAGCTGCTTGTCGTGAAGTGTTGGAAGAGATGGGAATGCAAATAAGTCCTTCGCAATTGCGTTTTATTACTACTTTTCCTAATAATTATTTATATAAAGAAGTGCCCTACCGCACAATGGATATATTTTTTGAATGCCGATTGGCTGGAGAGCAAGTGCATATAGTGGCACCTGATGAGATTAAAGCTCTGCAATGGTTTCCACTGAATGAAATACCCGAAGAACAGATAGGTTTTGTGTCGGTGAGAACCGTTATTCAACAACTAAAAGTAGGAGAACTTTAAAAAGGACGAGAAATGAACAGTATCAATCATTATAGGGAAGAATTTTTAGCTCATCTGAAAACTTCAATAGCTGTAAAAGAACCGCGAAATCTATACGAACCTATAGATTATATATTGCAATTAGGGGGCAAACGCTTGCGCCCTGTACTGACACTTATAGCAGCAGACCTCTTTGGAGGCGACTACCGCAAAGCACTTCCGGCAGCTGCTGCGGTAGAAGTGTTTCACAATTTTTCGCTTGTACACGATGATATAATGGACAATGCTTCTCTGAGGAGAGGAAAGGCTACTGTACACCAAAAATGGAATAGCAATATAGCTATACTCTCTGGTGATGCGATGCTGATTTCTGCTTACTGTCTATTAGATAGTTATCCTCCAGACACTTTTGCAGCTCTTGCTAAACTGTTTTCTAAAACAGCTTTAGAAGTGTGTGAAGGGCAACAATGGGATATGGACTTTGAGACCCAAGCCCAAGTGAGTATACCCCAATACCTGCAAATGATACGTTATAAAACAGCGGTATTAGTAGGAGCTGCCTTGCAGATGGGAGCTATTATAGCAGGAGCTTCTATTGAAAATCAGCGTCTTATATATGATTTTGGGGTGACTATAGGGCTTGCTTTTCAGCTGCAAGATGATTATTTAGATACTTTTGGTGATGAGGCTTTTGGTAAAAAAATAGGAGGAGATATACTTGAAAATAAAAAAACAATACTCTATTTAAAAGCTTTAGACTTAGCTGATGAGGCACAACGCAACACATTGATAGCACAATATACTACCTCAGAAGAAAATGATGCAAAAATAGCTATAGTGACCCAACTATTTAGGCAAACAGGAGCTGCTGAGGCTGTGAGAGACGAGATAACACGCACTACTGATGAAGCTCTTAACTTATTGGAGCACATAACTATAAGTGATGAAAAACGCGCTTATTTGAAGCAGTTTGCTTTAGAATTGATGAATAGGAAGGTGTAAAAAAATGTGAGATATTCTCTTGTTAATTATTTATTATTTCGTACTTTTGCACCCTAATATTTAAAGTGAAAATATAAATGTTTAAATGGGTAAAAGCGAGCTTTTGGAATGCAGTAGCTGGCTTAATATTGCGAAATAGAATCACATTTTTAATCATAATAGCCTTAATTACAGGTTTTTTGGCATTGCAGTGGAAAAATATTCGCTTTACATTTACTGAAGCGAATATGTTGCCTGATGACCACCCTGTGAATGTGGAGTACAAGCGATTCCTATCTAAATTTGGAGAGGAAGGCAATTTGATATTATTGGCTATTGATGATGATAAAATTTATACTCCAAAGATATTAAATGAGTGGATACAACTCAGTAATGAACTTAAGAAATACAAGCAGATAGATGCGGTTATTTCGATTAACAATCTGCCCATATTAGTTAAAGATACTGCTCAACAACGCTTGGTAACTCATAAACTTATAGAAGGAGAGGTTAAAAACCAAGCACAAGCAGACAGTATAAGACAAGTACTTATAGAAAAACTGCCATTTTACGAAGGACTTATTTATAATGCTAAGAGCAAAACACTGCAGACAGCGGTGTATATGAATAAGAAAATTGTAAATACTAAAGCACGTAAAGACTTCATTCTTAATGACTTTATTCCGATAGTTGAAAAATTTGAGCAACGCACAGGACTAAAGGTACGCACCTCGGGGATGCCATATATACGCACCCTAAGTGCCCAAAATATAATGGACGAGATAGGACTTTTTATAGCAGCTGCCCTGATTTCTACCTCTCTTATATTCTTCTTTTTCTTCCGTTCCTTTAGGGCGATGTTTATCTCTATGGGAGTGGTGTCGGTAGCAGTGATGTGGGTATTTGGTTTTCTGGGACTATTTGACTACGAAATCACTATACTTACGGGGCTTATACCACCCTTGGTGATAGTGATAGGCATACCCAACTGTGTATTCCTCATCAATAAATATCAACAAGAAATTAGCAAACACGGCAACCAAGCTAAATCACTTATTAGAGTGATTAGAAATGTAGGGAATGTTACGCTATTGACAAACCTGACTACAGCTATCGGTTTTGCTACCTTTATTTTTACAGAAAGTACTTTGCTCAAGCAGTTTGGTATTATAGCCTCTATCAATGTGCTTTCTATATTTCTGATTTCACTACTGCTGATACCTATTATCTACAGTTATATGAGCATTCCTAAAGAAAAACACTTGCGCCATTTGTCTCGCAACTGGATAGGAGGACTTATAAAATTTATTGAAAATACCGTAAAACATCATCGTATAGCCGTTTTTACCACAGCTTTGGTACTCTTGATACTCAGTATTATAGGTATTTATAAGATAAAAATATCGGGTAGCTTGATAGAAGATATGCCTAAATCGGCAACATTCTTTGATGATATAAGTTATTTTGAGAAGAATTTCGGGGGTATTATGCCTTTAGAAATAACTGTAGATACTAAACAAAAGAACGGAGTAACCAAACTTGCCACCTTAAAACGCATAGATGAGCTTTGTGCGCATATAGAGGAGATACCAGAGATTTCGAAGCCCCTATCAGTAGTGAATTTGGTGAAGTATGCTAAACAGGCATACTACAATGGTAATCCGAAATACTACAGTCTGCCAACTACACAAGAACAGAATTTTATTCTTTCGTACATTAAAAATTCAAAAGGCAATGCGAGTATGCTGTCAGCCTATGTAGATAGTACCGCCCAAACCGCGCGTATTACTACTTTTATGAAAGATATAGGTACTGAGAAAATGCAACAGATAGAAGAGAATATCTATGCTAAAGCCCAGAAACTTTTCCCCAGCGATAAATATGAGCTAAAAATAACAGGTAAAGCCTATTTGTTTACTAAAGGGACGAGCTATTTGGCAACCAACCTAATCTGGTCGCTTGCCTTGGCAATAGTGCTTATCGCACTTATAATGGCCTATATGTTCCGCTCAGTGAAAATGATTATCATTTCGCTTATACCTAACCTTTTGCCACTGCTTATCACAGCAGGGTTAATGGGCTATTTGGGCATACCACTTAAGCCATCAACTATATTAGTATTTAGCATAGCTTTTGGTATTTCGGTAGATGATACTATACACTTCTTAGCTAAATATCGCTTAGAGCTCGTAGCCCGCAATTGGAAGATAAGCAAATCGGTGTATGCAGCCCTAAGAGAGACAGGGGTAAGTATGTTTTATACCTCTATAGTATTGCTTTGCGGTTTCTCAGTATTTCTGCTTTCAAGTTTTGGAGGCACTAAAGCCTTAGGAGGGCTTATCTCGGCTACGTTACTCTTTGCTATGATGACGAACCTATTGCTTTTGCCGAGTTTATTACTGTCATTAGAGCGACATATTTCAAATAAAGAAACTTTTAAAGAACCTCAAATAGAGATTTTCCCCAAAGAAGAAGAAAATTAGTTAATTTGTCAATCGACAAATTAGTCATAAAAGTAAAAATAATCATTATGGAAAATAAAAAACATATCGTAATAGTAGGGGGTGGTTTTGCAGGATTAGAGCTTGTGAAAGAGCTAAACCGCTCAGGTAAATACCATATTACTTTGGTGGATATGAACAACTATAACTTCTTTCCACCTCTTTTATACCAATTAGCAGCAGGCTTTATGGAGCCATCATCTATATCTTATCCTTTTCGCCGTTTGTTGCGCAAATATAAGAATGCACGCTTTAGAATGGCTTCTTTGCAAGAAGTAATACCTGCAGAAAACAAACTTATACTAAGCAATGGAGAACTTTCGTACGACATTTTAGTAATGGCTACGGGAGCAGAATCAAACTTTTTTGGTAATAAAGAAGTAGAAGAGAAAGCAATGCCAATGAAAACAGTAGGCGATGCACTGATGCTCAGAAATTTAGTTTATACCCGATTAGAACGTGCTACCCGTACTCAAGATAAAGAACAACGCCGTAAACTACTATCATTTGCTATAGCAGGAGCTGGACCTACAGGAGTAGAACTATCAGGGATTTTTGCTGAAATGAAGCAAAATATTATGCGTAAGGACTATCCTGAGCTTACTTTTGATGATTTAGGTGATATTTATCTGATAGATGGACAAG
>NZ_KN390045.1:3173-5292 GCF_000213295.2 Capnocytophaga sp. oral taxon 329 str. F0087 | reverse complement strand
GATGGACAAGAGACAGTACTTTCGCCAATGTCGAAGAAAGCACAAGAGTATACTGAAAAAAGTTTATTAAAAAAAGGAGTAAAGCTAAAGCTAGGTGTTTTTGTATCAAACTTTATTAATGATGAGGTACACTTATCAGATGGTACTACTTTAGAAGCTCGCAACTTGATATGGGCAGCAGGTGTCTCTGCTAAGACTTTTAAAGGGATAGATGATAAAGCCTATTTAGGAAGAGGGAAGCGTATGAAAACTGATGCTTATAACAAAATGGAAGGATTTGATAATATCTACGCTATTGGAGACGCTTCGATTATGACCGCAGATCCTAACTACCCAGAAGGACACCCTCAGTTAGCACAAGTAGCAATACAACAAGCTGCCAACTTAGGTAAAAATTTTAATAATGATTTTAGAAATCCACAGCCTTTTAGCTATGTAGATAAAGGCTCTATGGCCATCATAGGACGCAATCAAGCAGTAGCAGACCTACCTAAGCATATATTTATAAAGGGATTTTTTGCGTGGGCTATTTGGGCATTTATACATATAATGTCGCTTGTGAATTTCCGCAATAAAATGAGAGCCCTATACAACTGGATAGGCTACTACATAAGCAAAGACCAGTCGTACCGAATGGTGCTACGCCCTAATGAAAAAGCAAAAGGATGATACCCACAGCAGCCAAACGATGGAAACAACAAATACAATATGAGTTACAAGGAGAAGACTATCAGAGCTTGATTTACACCACAGAGGAAGAAATAAGCATATTGCCTTTCTATACCGCTGAGAATGTGAAAAAGAGTTTTAACGTAACTACAGATACGCAAGCTGCTATATCATTATTTGTGTCGGATAAAGAGCAAACCCTGAAGCGTATCGCTTTTTGGCAAGCTAAAAATATAGGTTTTTTCTTGCTTACTCTGCACAAACAATTGAAAAAAGAAGAAGTTAGGAGTTGGTTGCCTACAACTTCACTATTTGTATTTGCTGATGAAGTGATAGATACAACACTTTACCAAAATGCAGGTGCTACGATGGCACAACAGATAGCTTTGACAATAGCTGAGCTGAAAGAACAGCCAACAATATTGCCTTCTATCTGTGTGAAAATGGCTATAAGTGAGGCTTTTCTGCTGGAAATAGCCAAGCTTAGAGCCCTTCGCTGGCTACTGAATGAGACTTTTCCTACTCATACTTTTCAACTAATAAGTGAAGTGTCAAACAGGGGATTATCACTACTGAAAACGCTTCATAATGAGCAATATGTGCAGTTGGCATACGAGGCTGCTATATTAGGCGGGAGTGACTATCTACTACCTAAAAATCCACTTTTCTTTAAGAAGAGTAACTTAAACATTGAAAAGGCACAAATAGCGCTTATTAGTTCCCTTTGTTCCACACGCAAAGCCTCTTTGTTAAATGACCTATATGCTGTTGAGGCACTTAGTTATGAGATGTACAAAAAGGCACAGAGCTTTATTAGCTATATAGAAAAAGAAGGGGGCATACAAATGATGAAGCAGCAGCGTATATTACAAAAGTGGATAATAGCTAAGGCTCACGAAGCACAAAAGCGTTTTGATAAGCAATGTGAGGATTTTTTAGAGGCAAATAGGGGAAAGATAGAATGGTATCAGAAAGAAGAATGGGAACTTTATCCATTTAGTAAGAAAAGTGCAGACAGAGGAACCCTTATGCCTAAGCGCTTGTGGGAACCATTTGAGATAAAACAAAGACAAAAATGGTAGAAAAAGACGAATCAATAGCAGGATTTCCTCCTTATGAGCGCGGTTATCACGCTATGGGGCACTTGCGACATACGCCTTCCTTGCGCACCATAGTATGGGCTGCAAATAAGGAAATAGAAACCTCTGCTAATGAAGTGCTTTTTACTGATATAGAGGCCTTTGAGTTAGCTTCATTGCCTTGTAAATCAATTGTTGTTAGTGATATGCATCTATTGCCTACTATAGTGAAACTTACTGATATACAATATATTTATCTTGCTGGAGAAGCATTGTTGGAAGAGGAAGCTCAGCAGCTGTTGTACACCCATTTTACTTTTAGTGACCAATGGCGTATATTATTGCACTTTCAGCAAGATGTATTTAAGAGT
>NZ_KN390045.1:0-2522 GCF_000213295.2 Capnocytophaga sp. oral taxon 329 str. F0087 | reverse complement strand
TAAGAGTATGGCACATCTACGCAGCCTAAGAGCTCTTTCGGCACATTTAGGAATGCATCAACAGAAAGAAATAAAAATACCTATCACTTGCTGGGTTCATAATATTTCAGAACAACTTTACGCTCTTGCTGTACAAGCTGATGATTTAGTAGGTGACATCTATCAGCCAACCCCTACTAATGATTGGTTGATAGCCAATAGCTTAATAAGCAAGACGATACTTTAGTATTGAAAAAAGTCATTATTTCTTTGTATTTACCATTACCTTTTGTATCTTTGTAGCAAATTTAAGCCTTCATAACTAAATGAAATTATATCTTTTTGTCATATTTTGTATGGTTTGCAGCCTTCTATCAGCACAAGAACCTGCTGTAAAGCAAGACCTAAAAGTAGGCTTGGTACTCAGTGGGGGAGGGGCTAAAGGTTTAGCGCATATAGGAGTGCTAAAGGTATTAGAGGAAGCAGGCATACGCATAGACTACATAGGAGGTACTAGTATGGGGGCAATGGTAGGAGCTATGTATGCCGCAGGCTATTCGGCTAATGAGTTAGACTCTATTTTTAGGAGTTTAGACTTTGATAAACTTTTGCAAGACAAGATATCACGCCGTTCGAAATCACTTCACGAGCGGTATCTTTACGACCGCTATGCAGTGGCATTGCCTTTTAATAACTTCAAAGTAGGTTTGCCTCGTGCAGTATCTAAAGGACAAAGTATTTATAATGAGTTTGTAAAGCTACTTTACCCTGTAAATGAAATATATGATTTTTCGCAGTTACCTATTCCTTTTCTTTGTGTAGCTACTGATATAGAGACAGGGAAGGGAGTAGTACTCGAAAATGGATTTTTGCCACAAGCTATTAAAGCCAGTGGTTCTTTTCCTTCATTGTTTGATTTGGTAGAAATAGATGGTAAGTTGCTCACAGACGGGGGAATAGCGGATAATTACCCTGTAGATGAGATAAAGAAAAAAGGAGTAGATATTATTATAGGGGTAGATGTGCAAAGTCCGTTAGCAAAACGTGAGGAAATAAATTCGGTATTGAGTATTTTTTCACAAATAACGACTTTTCCGATGACGGATAATATGCCCAGAAAAATAAAGGAGACGGATATTTATATAAAGCCTAATATAGAGGGGTTTAATATTATTTCTTTTGATAAAGGAGAAGAAATTATCAATAATGGACGAATAGCAGCATCACTCTTCTTACCACGTTTAAAAGAGATAGCAGCCCATCAAAAACACGAAGAGAAACGAGAACCTATACAAAAAATAGATTCTTTTTACCTGAAAGAAGTACACTTTCACGGCAATGACCACTTTTCGAGAAGTTACTTACGTGGTAAGATGCATCTGAAGTATTTAGACCGCAAGATTTCGTTTGATGAGTTAAATGATGGATTAGATAACCTAATGGCTACAAACAACTTTCATTCTGTTAGTCACCAACTTAGGCATACTGATCAGGGAGAATACATAGATTTCTTTATAAAAGAAAGCCCTCAGCGCACCTATTTAAAATTTGGCGTACATTATGACAATTTGCTAAAAACGGGCTTTCTAATGAACTATACTCGTAATTACTTCTTACAAAGTAGTGATTTCTTATCTTTAGATCTTATAGTAGGCGATAATAGTCGTTATCAGTTTGATTATTTTGTAGATAAAGGCTTTTATATTAGCTATGGGGTTCGTTCAAGGTTTATGCAGTTTGAACGTAAACTAAACGCACATAGACTCTCTAATTATCGTATAGAAGGCTCTGAATTAAACCGTATGGATGTAGAAGCATACGACCTTGTAAATCAGCTGTATTTACAAACATTATTGGGGAATGGTTTTGTTTTCGGCTTAGGGGCAGAGCACCGCAAAATACGATTTGATGCTGAGCAAGTATATGGGTTGAGTACTGTAGTTTCTTATGCTGAAAATACTCATTTTGGCAGTCTTTACTCTTATATAAAATACGATAGCTTAGATAATACATTCTTCCCTACTCGTGGTGTATATTTTAGTTCACAATTCAATCTGTATGCTTTTGCCTCAGATATGCCTAATTTTAACAGATTTACTACAGGCAAGACAGAGCTATCATTTGCCTTTCCGCTCTTTTATAAAACAGCAGCTCGGGTTAATTTAGAAGGAGGGGTAACTATAGGAGGTACTAATGTGTATTCGCTTGACTTCTTCTTAGGAGGGAATAACAAGAATGTCTTTGGTAACTATTCATCTTTTTATGGTTATGACTTTTTGAGTTTTGGGGCTAAGAATTACCTAAAATCAGAGTTTGTAGTAGATATAGAGCCTTTTAAAAAACAACACATATTGTTATTAGCTAATTTGGCTAAAGTAGATAATAACCTATTTGAGAGTTTCCAATGGCATAAGTATCCTAATTATTCGGGCTATGGTATAGGCTACAGTATTGATAGTTTCTTAGGCCCTGTGGAACTAAAATGTACTTATTCGCCTGAAGTGAAGCAAGCCGTATGGTTGTTTAATATAGGTTATTGGTTT